>NZ_JBHXMA010000010.1:221443-252582 GCF_042721035.1 Streptomyces sp. NPDC058464 | reverse complement strand
CAGCCACCCGCGGGGCACCGGGCGGGGGGGCGGGCGAGCGCCGGCCCCCCGGCCCCGCCCCGCGCCCCCGCCCCCCCCCGGCCCCCGGCCCCCCCCCAAGCGGGGGGGCGGCCGCGACGATCCTGGAGTATCTCAACGCCGGCCTGGTCGACGAGTTCTCGATCACCCTGTCACCGGTGCTCTTCGGCGCCGGCACCCGCCTGTTCGACGGCGTGGACGCGTCCAGGATTGCGCTGGAGCCGGTCCGCTCGGAGCCGTCGCCGCGGGTGACGCACCTGACCTACTCCGTGCGCCCGCGGTAGCCGCGCCCCTCCTCCCTGGCCCCCGAGCACCCTGGGCGCACACGCTTGAAGAAGACGTCGCGTCCCCGTTGTGTCGCCCGAGCCTTCCAAGCCCTCGGACGTCATCGATGTGCACCGTGGACACCAGCGTCTCGACCAGCGAAGGAACCACAGGAATGACCGGGAACGTATCAGCGGGCACGGCGGCTCTCCACGCGACGGAACGGGTCCGCCTGGCCGTGTACAACGGATTCGCCCGCACCGGCCGTGCTCCGAGCGCGCCGGAACTCGCCGCACTCACCGGACTCACCCCCGACCAGGTAGGTCAGGAGTTGCGCACCCTGCACGGACGTCATGACGTGGTCCTGGACCCGCAGGACCACGACCGCGTCGTGATGGCCCACCCCTTCGCATCCGTGCCGCTCGGCTTCTCGGTCATGGGGGCACACACGCTGTGGTGGGGCGGTTGCGCCTGGGACTCGTTCGCCATGCCCCACCTGCTCCGGGACGAGCCCGACGTCCTGGTCGCCACCCGCTGTCCGGCCTGTGACACCCCGCACGCCTGGGTGGTCGGGCGGGACGCGCCCCCACCAGGCGACCAGGTCGCCCACTTCCTCATCCCGATGCGCCGGGCCTGGGACGATGTGGTGCGCACCTGCGGCAACCAGCGGCTGTTCTGCTCCACCGACTGCGTCGAGAGCTGGCTGCGGCGGACGGGCCAGGAGCGTGGCTACGTCATGGATCTGCGCACCCTGTGGCGCTTCGCCGCCGACTGGTACACCGGACGCCTGGAACCGGGCTACACCCGCCGCGACCCGGCCGCCGCCGGCGCCTACTTCGCCGAGGTCGGCCTGCACGGATCGTTCTGGGGGCTGCCCGACTGAGATCCGGAACCGTCTGCCGCGGAAGAGGTCCCCGGCCGGTTCCCTGCCCGCTCGCCGGCGGGCACGCGGGGTTCGACGAGGAGCGGCTGGGTCGCGGCCCCGACCTGGAAGAAGAGCCACGGCCGCCTTCTGCTACGGAGTGCAGCTGCCGGGCGGGTGACACACGTGCCGGAGCGGCATGTGTATCTCCGGTCGGCTTGTGCTGAGCGGGGGAGGCGGGCCGGGTCAGCCGGGGAGAGGGATGGTCAGACCTTCCACCGGACCGGAGAGGGCCGAGGAAGGTGCATGGCGTCCGGATCGAGCACAGCGGAGATCGTTCACTGGACGGACCCCACGGCGTCATTTCGGTGCGGCTTCGGGAGCCGTTCCAGGATGGGCACCGTGATCAATATCAGTGACCCTTGATGGCTCTGGCTTACCGGAGTCGCCTCCAGGGCTGCTTCGCGTTCGGCTCTCGGCGCGTGAGTGAGGCCATTGACCCTCACGTGGCGTCAGGCGGCATAGTCGGTGCCGTGGAGGATCACTGGACCGTGGGACACGTGGCCGAGCTGGCCGGCGTGAGCGTCCGCACGCTGCATCACTACGACGAGATCGGGCTCGTTCGGCCGTCGGCGCGGACCGCGGCCGGGTACCGGGCCTATTCGGCGGGCGACGTGGAGCGGCTGCGGGAGGTGCTGGCCTATCGGCGGTTGGGCTTCGGGCTGCGGGAGGTTGCGGAACTGGTCGGCGACCCGTCCACCGACGCGATCGCGCGCCTACGGCGACTGCGCGGCCTGCTGCTGGACCGGCGTGATCGCGCTGATGCCATGGTGGCGGCCATCGACAGAGAACTCGAGGTTCGGGCGAAGGGACTGGGGGTGACACCGGAGGAGCAGCTGGAGATGGTCGGTGCACGGCTGTACGACGCGATCGGCGGCGCTTACCCCGCGACACGGCGTACCGAGCCGCGGATCGCCGCGCAGATCTGGGACGCGTTCGGCGACGCGCAGACGGTGCTGAACGTCGGGGCCGGCACCGGATCCTACGAGCCTGCTGATCGCGACGTGACCGCGGTGGAGCCGTCGGCGGTCATGCGAGGGCAGCGGCCTGCCGGCTCGGCGCCGTGCGTGGCCGCCGCCGCGGAGAGCCTGCCGTTCGAGGACCGGTCCTTCGACGTGGCGATGGCCGTCTCCACCGTTCACCACTGGGTGGACCCGATGGCGGGGCTGCGCGAGATGCGGCGCGTGGCCCGCCGCGTGGTGGTGCTCACGTTCGACACCGACGAGCCCGGATGGCAGGACCGGTTCTGGCTCACGCGCGACTACCTGCCCGAGTTCGCCGCCGTCCTCGCGGAGTTTCCCTCGCTTGCCGGGATGGCCGGCACGATCGACGCCCGAGCTGAGCCGGTGCCCATCCCGTGGGATTGCGCTGACGGCCTGTTCGAGGCGTACTGGCGCCGGCCCGGGGTGTATCTGGAAGATCACGTGCGCCGTGCGATGTCGGTGTGGACGAGGGTCGGGCCGGAGGCCGAGCAGCGGGCGGTGCGAAGCCTCAGCGACGACCTCGACTCCGGCCGATGGGCCGAGCGCAACAGCGACCTCGCCGACCTCGACACGGCAGATCTCGGCCTCCGCCTGCTCATAGCTTGAGGAGCGGCTCAGTCCAGGCCGCCGAGGACGTTCTGGTCCCAGTCGATGACCGAGCCGGTCACCACCCCGCTGCGGTCGGACAGCAGGAAGACGACGAAGTCGGCGATCTCGTCGACCTGGCCGAGTCTGCCCATGGGCTGCGCCGCGGCGGCCTTCTCCCGCCAGTCGTCGCCGGCGCCGTGGAAGGCACGCTGGACGGCGTCCTCGCCCTCGGTGTCCGTCCAGCCGATGTTGAGGCCGTTGATCCGGATCCGGTCCCAGCGATGGGCGTGGGCGGCGTTGCGGGTCAGTCCGGCGAGGCCGGCCTTGGCGGCGGAGTACGGCGCCAGGAACGGCGGCCCGCCGTGGGCGCAGTTGGAGATGATGTTGACGATGGTGCCCGGTGCCTTGCGGGCCAGCATGTCGGTCACCGCCGCCTGCATCGAGAAGAACGGCGCCCGCAGGTTGATCGCCATGTGCTGGTCGAACAGCTCCGGCGTGGTGTCGAGCAGCGAACCGCGCGAGGTCAGCCCCGCCGCGTTGACCAGGCAGTCGATACGCCCGTGAACGTCCACGGCCTGTACGACGCTGTCGCGCGCCTGGGCCGCGTCGGCCAGGTCCGCGCGTACGAAGCGCGTGCCCGTGTCCGCGGCGAGTTTGTCGCCGGCCTCGGCCCGGCGTCCGGTGAAGACGACCTGCGCGCCCTCCCGGACGGCCGCCCGCACGATGCCGGCGCCGACGCCCTGGCTGCCGCCGTTGACCAGGACGACCTTGTCCTCCAGCAGTCCCATGATTCGCGGTGTTCCCTTCATCTCTGGCGGCGCTTGGCGCCGGTCTGCAGTTCCTCGCGGAGCCGGTCGGGGGTCCAGCCCTCGGCCACGGCCTGCCAGACGGTGTCCGCCTGGGAGGGCGGGGCGAGACCGTCGACCGGCGGGTCGAGGTCCAGGTTCGTGGGGAAGGGGTAGCCCTCGGCGGTGGCGGCGACCACGCGGCGCAGCCAGTCCGCCGAGACCCCCTCGGCCTTGCGGCGCAGCAGCACCGGGAAGAGCGCGTTCGCCATCGCCTCGCGGTCCACCGTCTCCATCGCCCGCCCGAAGGCGGAGGAGATCTGCAGCAGGTTGGCCATGCGGCGGATGCCGGTGGAGCGGTTGTGCCCGGCGGCGTGGAAGAGCGCGGGGTTGAAGAAGACCGCGTCGCCCTTGTCCAGGGGGAGCTGGACGTGATGGGCGTCGAAGTACTCGACGAACTCCGGGAGCCGCCAGGCGAGGTAGCCCGGCTCGTATTTCTGCGAGTGCGGCAGGTAGAGCGTCGGGCCGGACTCCACGGGCATGTCGCAGTGGGCCACCGCGCCCTGGAGGGTGAGGACGGGTGACAGGCGGTGGACGTGCGCCGGGTAGGCGGCGGCCCGCGCTTGGGAGAGGAAGCCGAGATGGTAGTCCCGGTGCACGCTCTGCGCGGCGCCGCCCGGGTTGACGACGTTGACCTGCGAGGTCACCTGGTAGGCCGGGCCCAGCCAGGCCTCGGCGACCAGCGCCAGCATGTCGTTCGCGTAGTAGTCGGCGAACGCCTCCGGTCCCCGCAGGGCCATCTTGTCCAGCGCGTTCCAGACCCGGTCGTTCGCGCCCGGCCTGGCGAAGTGGTCGCCGCGGGCGGTACCGCTCGCCCGCTCCTCCTCGATCAGCGCGGCGAAGGCCTCGGTGGCCCGGTCGACGACGTCCAGGTCGCCGAACGCGCCCTTGAGTACGACGACACCGGGGCCGTCGAGCAGCGCCCGGACCAACTCGTCCTGGATCTCGAGGCGTCCGTCGGCGGTGGCGGCGGCGAGGGTGCGGAGCCGGTCGCTGTCGTAGAGCGGCACGTTCTGTTCCACACACTCCGCCGAGGGGTGGTCGGCGAGATCGGTCTCCTGTTCGACGAGCGAGCGGAACGCGTCGAGGTCGCAGTCGGCCTCGGTCAGCCGAGTCCGTCGTGCCGTGGTCTGGGAGGGCATCCGGGTCCTTTCGCCGTGCTTGTTCTTCTGTCAGTGTTGAGAACCCGAACCCATCATTCAATCCTCAGCAGTGCATCAAAAGTCCATCACCGTCTACCGGGGTCCGTCATGCGCCATCCCTATACGATCAGGGAAATCGCCCGTCAGGCGGGGCTGAGCACGGCCACCGTCGACCGTGTCCTCCATCAGCGGGGCAATGTCCGGGAGGGCACCGTCCGCGAGGTCCACCAGGCCATCAGGGATCTGGACCGCCAGCAGACCCAGGTCCGCATCGGTGGCCGTACGTTCATGATCGACATCGTGATGCAGGCACCGGACCGGTTCTCCACCGCCGTTCGCGAGGCGCTGGAGGCCGAACTGCCCGCCCTGCACCCGGCCGTCGTGCGCTCCCGGTTCCACTTCCGCGAGACCTGCCCGCCGGAGGACCTGGTCGCCACCCTGGAGAAGATCGCCGAGCGCGGTACGCAGGGCGTGATCCTCAAGGCCCCCGACGTACCGGAGATCGCGGCCGCGGTCGGGCGGCTGGTCGCGGCCGGGATCCCCGTCGTCACCCTGGTGACCGACCTGCCGCACAGCGCCCGACTCGCCTACGTCGGCATCGACAACCGCGCGGCCGGCGCCACCGCCGCCTACCTCCTCGGACAGTGGCTCGGCGACCGGCCGGGCAACGTGCTCACCACCATCAGCCGTGGATCCTTCCGTGGCGAGGAGGAGCGCGAGATGGGCTTCCGCAGCGCCATGCGCGTCGACCAGCCGCGGCGGATGCTGGTGGAGGTCACCGACAGCGACGGCCTGGACGCCACCCAGTACGACCTCGTGCTCGACGCGCTCAGGCACGACGAGGACATCGTCGCCGTGTACTCCGTGGGCGGAGGCAACCGCGCCACCCTGGAGGCCTTCGAAGCCCTCGGACGCGCATGCGCGGTGTTCATCGCCCACGATCTCGACCACGACAACACCCGTCTGCTGACCGAACGCCGACTGTCCGCGGTCCTCCACCACGACCTGCGCCAGGACATGCGCCGCGCCTGCCAGATCATCATGCGGGCCCACAAAGCGCTCCCGGAAGACGGCCCCGCCCTGCCCTCGGCCATCCAGGTCGTCACGCCGCTGAACATGCCGCCCGGGATCGTGTCCGTACCCGTCGTCGGCTGAGCCCGCTGCACGCGCGATCTGCGCCGCTGCGCCGCTCCTCGTCGATATCGACGGCCTCCGGCACCCTCTCCGACGCCCGAGAACGCGCACGTCAGAGGCTCGCCTCTCTGACGGTCGGTGACCGTCGCACCTCCCAGTTAGACATGCCGTCAAATTACTGAACCGTAACCTACCGGCCGCTATCACGAGTAACTTACTCACGCGTAAGGTTCTGGCGAACCGCCACCGAGCGGCATGAACGCGCCATGGGACGGCCGCGTTCCAGTGCCGCTTTCCCCTGTGCACCTCACTGCCAGCCGCTTCACAGGAGGTTTGCCATGCCCGCACGCAGACGACTTCTGGCCGCAGCAGTCACCGCTGCCGCCTGCCTGGGCGTCCAGGCCCTGTCGTCCTCCCCCGCATCGGCGGCGGACGAGGTGGTCTCCAGGGGAGTCACCATCCCCGCGTTCTACAACCCGCCCACCGACCTGCCCAGCGCCGACGGCACCCTGATCCGCAGCGAGCCGCTCACGCTCGCCCTCAGCCTGCCCGGTCTCGACGGGCCGCTCCCCGGTACCGCGACCCGTCTGATGTACAAGTCCACCGACTCGGCCGGTCAGCCGGTGGCGGTGACCGGCGCCTACATCGAACCGACCGCCGCATGGCGGGGCGGCGGGGCACGCCCCCTGGTCGTGGTGGCGCCCGGCACCATGGGACAGGGCGACCAGTGTGCCGCGTCCCTGGGTCTCGAACACCCGCTGACGGTCAACGGCCAGACGGTTTCCGTCGGTTACGAGGACCTGGCGATCTACCGTCTGCTCGCGAAGGGCATCGCCGTGGTCGTCACCGACTATGCCGGCCTCGGTGCGACCGACCGGCTGCACACGTACGTCAACCGCGTCGACGAGGGACACGCGGTGCTGGACGCCGCCCGCGCCGCCCGCTCGGTCGGCGGGGCCTCCGTCACCAAGGCGTCCCGGGTGGGGCTGTTCGGCTACAGCCAGGGCGGCGGGGCGACCGCCGCGGCAGCCGAACTCCAGGCGTCGTACGCCCCCGACGTGACCCTCGCCGGCACCTACGCGGGTGCTCCGCCCGCCGATCTGACCTCGGTCACCAAGGCCATCGACGGGAGCGAACTGGCCGGCGCGCTGGGCTGGTCGCTCAACGGCTTCCTCCAGTCCGACCCCGCGCTGAAGCCGATCGCCGAGGCACATCTCAATGCCGCCGGCAAGGCCGCCCTCACCGATCTGTCGACCATGTGCGTCGGAGACGCGATCTTCGGCTACGCCTACGCGAAGAGCACCAAGTGGACGACCGACGGACGGTCCATCAGCGACATCATCGCCGGCACTCCCGCGCTCCAGTCCTTCCTGGACAGCCAGCGCATCGGCACCCTCGAACCGTCCGGGCCCGTCCGTATCGCAACCGGCGTCAGCGACAACCTCGTTCCGCACGCCCAGGCGCGGCAACTCGCCGTCGACTGGTGCCACAAGGGAGGCGATGTCACCTACAAGGCCGTCACACTACCGAATCTCTTCAGCGCGCTCCTCAACCACTTCGCCCCGCTGCTCACCGACCAGAGCGACGCGATCACTTGGCTGACCGACCGGCTCGCCGGCAGGACGACCACCTCCAACTGCTCCAGCATGCCTGTCCAGCCCTGACGGCCGGGCCTTGCGAGTAGCCGGATCGCGAGCAGGAACAGCTCGTCGTCCGCGACAAGCACGCGGCGGGACTGAACACGTCCTGGGTGGCGAGCGCGATGCCGCCGTGGAGGCCACCGTCTCCGAACCGCCACCCGGGTTTTCCCTCGCCTGTCGGGTTCACCAGTAGAGGATCCAGCCGTCGGCGTCGCGGATTCCGTGTCCCTGAAGGGTGATGCGCTGATCCCCGGGATGGCGTGCGGGAACCGCGGCGATGCGATGCAGGACGGGCGTGAGCTGCACGGCCATGCGGCCGACTCGGTATGGGTGGCGCCGCGGTGCCGTGGTCTCGCCGATCGTCCCGGACGTCCCGCCCAGGCGTTCCAGCCGGAGCATGTCCGCCTCGGTGATGTCCCAGACGTCCAGGGCTCCACCGCGGTGCGGCAGCGCGATCGGCAGCGTGAACGATATGGACTGTTCGACCCGAGCGATCTCGAACGGCCAGGGCATCGCCCGGTGTTGCAGGTCGAAGTGCTGGCTCGGCCTCGGTGCGTCGGCGATGCCCACGCCCTCGAACACGTGGAAACCGGGCAGCGCCACTCGTTCGTCGTACCGCGTGGGCATGTCCAGCAGTACGGCCAGCACGTCGGCGACCCGGTCGAGAAGGTCGCCGAAGTGGTCACGCAGTAGCCGGTTGTGCCGGGCGAGTCGCCCGAAGTACGTCTCCTGCGGATGGTCGGAGACCGCTACGTCGAGGTAGGTCGCCAGGCCGAGGGTGAAGTAGCCGACACCCCGGGTGAGCCAGCAGGGTCGCAGCGACTCCAGCCGTTTGCTCACGTCGACGCACCCCGGCTCGTCCAGTACGTCGACATCGACGAGGGGCGACTTCATCGGCTGAGGATCCATCTGACTCCTTCGGTGCGCGGACGGCGGCAGACGTGTCGGCCGGGCGGTCAGTGGGTGTCGTCCGGGAACGCCGCGTACGCCTCGGCGGTCGCGAGTGCCCATGCCGCAGCCGCACGTGCCCTCTCGTCCTCGTCGTCGTCCGCACGTCCACGCAGAAAGTCGGCGGTCTCGGGCTGACGCGGCCAGCCGAAGGCCAGCACGCGCAGTGCGGTGATACGGACCCTGGGAGTGGGGTCGGTGCGGGCCACGGACCGGACCGTCTCCTGTGTGTCCGGCTCTGCCTCCCGCAGCCAGGCCGCCCAGTTCAGGGCATTGCGTCTGTTGACGGACGAGGGATCGGCGATCACGCGGTCCACGATCAGGCTTTGCACATCCTCACGATCGGGCCAGTAGCGGGCCAGAAGTTGCGCTGCCAGCCAGCGCGGTCCCGACCGGGGGTCGGCGACGGCCCGCTCGAACAGCAGGTTCCGTACGCTCTCGTGGTCGTCCCAGAACTCCGTCAGCAGCCAGAGCGCCTCGGCCCGCGGTTTCCGGTCGGGCTCGTCGAGCGCCCGCCGCCACAGCAGGTCCCGCGTGGTCCCGCGATCTTCCGAACGGCGTGCCAGGATTTGCATCGCCCCGCGTCTGACGTCTGCATGAGGGTCGTCCACCACTTGGCGCACGACCAGTCGCCAGGCATCCTCGTCGCCTTTCCACCGCCATGCGAGACCTTCCAGCGCCTTCATCCGTGGCTCCGGATCCGGATCGGTGAGCGCCCGCAGGAAGAGCAGGTCCCGAACGCCCTCATGCTCCTCCCAACGCCAGGCCAGGACTGTCAGCGCAGTCCGCCGCACCTCGGGATGCGGATCTGCGGTCGCCTGCCGTCCCACCAGTTCCCGGACTTCGTCGCCGTCGTTCCAGAAACGTGCCAGAACTTCGAGCGCCTCGGCGCGCGGGCCCGGGTCCGGGTCCGCCACGGCCCGCTCCACGAGCAGTTGCCGGACTCCGCTGTGGTCCGTGCGGTGGAGGGCCAGCAGCCGCAGCGCCCCCTGCCGGGGTTCCGGGTCCGGGTCGGCGAGGGCCCGGTCGGAGATGACGTCCCAGGTGTCCTCGCGCTCGGCCCAGTGACGTCTCAGGACCTGGAGGGCCAGTCGGCGGGAACCCGGATCGGGCTCCGCCTCGATCGCCCGTACGACCAGCTCGTGGGCGTCTTCGCTGTCCGGCCACCGCTCCGCCACGGATTCCAGTGCTTCTCTGCGGGCTTCCGGAGCCGGGTCGGCCGTGGCACGGTCGAACAGCAGCTCCCGGACACCTGCATCGTCGCTCCAGTACCTGGCCAGGCATTCAAGTGCTCCCCGGCGGGACTCCGCGTCACGGGCGTCGAGCGCACCCCGTGCGAGATCCCAGGCGGCGGGCAGGTTGGGCCACCGGTCGAGCACCTGGCGCAGCACCTCGGCCCGGGTCGCCGAGTCGGGACTGTGCTCCGCCAGCAGAAGCACGGCCTCCGGACTGGAGAGCAGGGCGCAGGCGATGCCCGATGCGATGCGATGCTCCGCCTGGAACTGGCCGCGCAGCAGGAACCACCGCACGTAGCGCTCCCGCCCCTCCCATTCGGGACCGAGGAGGGACAGCGCCGGGAGCATGCTCTCCAGCGCGTCCAGTGCCGTCCAGCCCAGGTTGCGTTCCAGCAGGTCGATCATGGCGTCCACCACGGCGTTGCCCTGGGGCGCGACGAGGTCGATCCGGTCGACCTCGGCCAGCGCCCGCACCGCGAGGGCGAGCATGTCGTGCCGGCCCTTCCGTACGTCCTCGGCGTGCAGGCGAAGGAGTGCGTCGATCACGCGTGCGGCGTCCCGCTCGCCGAGCTTGCCGACGAGCAGCAGCAGCACCTCGTGCCAGGCGGGATCCCGGGCTCGGGCTTCGAAGACCTCCCGGACCAGTTCCTCCTCGCCCCACTCGCGGTCGCGCTGGTACCGGCGGGCGATGTCGTCGGCCGCCAGGTACTCCAGGAACGCGCGGTGGACGAAGCCGTACACCTCGTCGCCGAACCGGCTGAGGATGAAGTTCCGCTCCCGGAGCTGCCTGATCATCCCCCTGGCCGCGAGGACCGTCCGTTCCTTGGACAGGGAGCGGTACCGCTGCTCCAGGTGGGTGATGAACAGCCGCTCCAGGTCGTCGCCGTGGATGTGGTTCCCGACGCTGCCGCCCTGGCCCTCCTGCATACGCCGGGCCAGCAGTCTGAGAAGCGCCAGGCGGTCCTTGTTGTCGATGATCCGCATGTCGGCCTGCACCGGGTTCGGCAGGTCCTTGACCTCCTGGTCCCAACGGGCCACCAGCAGGTCCACGGCGTGCTCGTACACGCCCAGCCGGTCACGTGGCAGTTGCCGCCGTCGGCCGATGATCGCGAGGATGGTGAGGAGCAGCGGGTTGCCCGCCAGATCCCGCACCGGCCGGGATGCCTCCACCGCGTCGGTCATGCGCTGGTGCAGCCGTGCCGCCAGCTCGGGGTCTCCCGGGCAGACGATCGCGTACCAGCGCTTCGCGAACTCGTCGATCTGGCCCTTCGTCAGGTCCTGGATCATGTAGTGCCGGAATCCCGCCTTGTCCAGGACAGCCCGCCGGTAGCCGATGACCCGGGACGTCACCACGATGCGCACGCCCGGATACCGCTCGGCGAAGGCCGCGATCCGCCGCCCCGCCTCGGCCCGCACCACGGGCTCGAACAGCTCGTCCAGACCGTCGAAGACCACCACCGCCCGGCCTGCGTGCAGCAGGACGTCCAGCACACCGCGCGGCACCGACATCCGCTCCAGGGTGCTGAGGCTGCCCAGGTAGTCCTCGAAGGACCGGTCGCGCCACCTCTCGTCCGCGTACCTGCGCAGTTCCACGATCACCGGCACCCGGCCGGCGAGTCCGGCCAGGGGCTCCGGCACGGTCTCGGAGGTCAGCGCGAGGGCCAGGTAGCGGGCGAAGGTGGACTTGCCGGCCCCGGGATCGCCCAGGAGGACGACCCGTTGCTGCTGCGGATCGGTCAGGACCTCCAGCGACTCCAGCGGCCGCCGTTCCCGGTAGGCCCGGCGCACCCGCTCCAGTGACTCCTCGTCGAGCCCCGGCGGAAGCTCTCCCGGCGGCAGGGCCCCGTCGAGGCTCTCCAGCCGCTCCCGCAGTTCCCTGGGCAGTTCCACGGGCGGCGGGTCGGCCCGGAGCCGCGGTGGGACGAACACCGCCTGGAGCTCCACCGCAGGGTGTTCCCCCGCCTGAGAGGGGATCAGCACCTCCAGGTCCAGGCGTCCGTGGGACGAGCGGACCTGGGCCGCGTAGTCGGCCAGCTCCCGGTCGATCCGTGCCTCGTCGGGGGGTGGCTCGGGCTCGGGGCCGAAGATGTTGACGACACTGCTGCCCGCGCCCACCGGGCTGGCGATGATGTCCCCTCCGGCGGAGACGGCCCCCTGGCCCTCGGCGGCGACCCGCAGGGCCGGTCCGGAGACGGCGGCCGTCGGGCCCGGGCCCCCGGGGCCGACGCCCGCGGACCGCCGGAGTCGCCGTAACCAGGTGAACGGGATCACTGGCCGTCGACCTCGCTCCCCTCACCGAGCGCGCTGCCGCTGACGTCGCCGCCCGCGGCGACCGTCCCCCCGCCCTCGGCCACGACCCGGCGCGTGCCGGCGCCGCCCGTGGCGGGCGGGGTGGGCGGGGTGACCCGCCCCGTGACCCTGCTGTTCGGCCCTGTCGCGCTGTGGGTGACGTGCCCGCCCGCGGCGACGGCCCCGTCGCCACGGGCCTGTACCGTCACGGTGTCCGCACGCCGCAGAGCGATCGTCGAGAGCGCCAGCCCGACCAGCCCGGCGGCCGCCCCGGCCACGCTCGCCACCCGGTCGGCCGTGTCGAGATCGACCAGTACCGCCACCAGCACCAGCGCCGGTACGCACAGGGCGCAGAGCCCCGCCACCACCACGACCGCGGCCCTGGCCGCCCCCGATACTCCCGACATGGTCGGGCCCCTCCCGCTCCCCCGGGCCACGCCGCTGTGTCCGCTCCGAACCAGGATGGCCGCGGCCACGCCGCGTGTCGAGGGAGTCCGAATCCGTGCTCCCGTTCGTCCAAGTACCGCCCCCTGCGCCCGTTGTGACCACTCGTCGCTTGCTGTAATTTCCGAAAGAGGTCCGGGCTCGCCCACGGGGGGACGCGATGAAGGTCGGCCTGGTTCTGCCCCTCGCGGAGTATCCGTGGGGGCAGCCGTCGTACGGGGAGATCAGGGCACTCGCCCTCCAGGCCGAGGACTCGGGCTTCGACTCGGTCTGGGTCTTCGACCACCTGCTGTTCCGCGAGGCCGGCGGACCGACCGAGGGCATCTGGGAGTCGTGGACGGTGCTGTCGGCTCTCGCCGAGGCCACCGACCGGGTCGAACTCGGCACGCTCGTGCTGTGCACGGCCTTCCGCAACCCCGCGGTGCTGGCGAAGATGGCGGTGACCCTCGACGAGGTCAGCCGCGGCCGGCTCGTCCTCGGCCTCGGCAGCGGGTGGCACGCCCCCGAGTTCGACGCCTTCGGAATCCCCTTCGACCACCGGGTGGACCGCTTCGAGGAGGCGCTGCAGATCATCGTCACGCTGCTGCGGACCGGGCGCGCCGACTTCGCGGGCCGCCACCACCGGCTCCGCGACGGCGAACTGCGCCCCCGCGGCGCGCGCCCCGGTGGCCCGCCCGTCCTGGTGGGGGCACGCGGACCACGGATGACCGCGCTGGCCGCCCGGTACGCGGACCTGTGGAACGCCTGCTGGTTCGGGTCCCCGTCGGGCAGCGTAGAGATCCTGGAACGGGTGCGGGAGACCTGCCTACGGGAAAAACGTGATCCGGCCGCTCTGGGCATCACCCTCGGCGTCAACGTCCGTGTGGACCAGGAGGACGGCACCCCGGCCAGCCCCGGTCCCGCGGCACCGCCGGACGCCGACATCCTCACCGGCTCGCCGCAGGACGTGGCGCACGGCCTGCGGGCGTACGCGTCACTCGGTGTGAACCACTTGATTCTCAACCTCAACCCACACCACAGGGATGCCCAGCGGCGTCTGGCCGCGGCGCTGCGGCTGTATCGCGCGGCATCCCGCCAGTCGCCAGGACAGGTGAACGCATGACGTGGACCATTGACGAGTCACGGATACGGCCGTTCCTCGCGGCCGCCGAGCGGCGCGACGTCACGGCGCTGCTGTGGAACACCCCGCAGCCCGGCCGGATCTTCTCCGGGCAGGAGGACGTGGGCATGCCCGCGGAGGGCGTCCCGCCGACGGCCAGGAAGAGGACGAAGGACTTCAAGGACTTCAAGGACGGCAAAGACGGAAAGGACGGGAAGGAAGGCAAAGAGGTCAAGGAGTTCAAGGACACCAAGGACACCAAGGACTTCAAGGACACGAAAGACACGAAGGATACGAAGGACTACAAGGACTCCAAGGACTCGAAAGACTCGAAAGACGGCAAGGACAGCTTCGACGGGGCGATGGCCCCGCCCGGCCCGGCCGCCTTCGCACCACAACCGCAGGAGCCGCCCGCCCCCGGCTCGGCCGGAATGGCCCAGGGGGGCGAGACACCGGCCGGGTCCCTCGCGGACGGGCCGGGCGAAGCCGCCGAGGCGCTGCGCGGCTCCCGTGTCAACCGCCTGCTGAGGAGGCGCGGTGTCGTCATCTGAGGCGCCCGGCCGCGCTCCTTCCGGCCTGGTCGTCGTCGCCGACCCGGAGGACTCGGTGGCCGTCGAGGTACGGGACTTCGTGCTGGACAGCGGCCACCCGGCGACGATCCTCGACGTGTTCGACGCCGCGCAGCTGTTCACCCTCACCGTCGACGGCTCCGCGGCGGTGGTCGAACCCGCGCTGCCGATGTTCGTCCGGCTTCCCGCCCCGCCGCTGCTGCGGGTCAGCTTCGACGCGGAGTTCCAGTTCAACGAGTGCCTGGCCCACCTGTGGGCCGTGGCCGCGCTGACTCCCGCTCCGGTGATCAACCGCCCGGCGGCCGGCGGACCGGGCACCCGGGTGTCCCCGTCCGCGGCGCTCACAGAACTCAGGGCGGGTCTGCCCGTCGGCTCGCCGGAGATCTTCTCCTCCCGGCCTCCCGAGCCGCCCGAGCGGTCCGAGCCGTCCGAGCCGTCCGGTGGTCCTTCCGAGGAGGAGGGAACCCAGTGGTGGGTACAGGACCTCGACTCCTGGCACACCCGCCCCTGGCCCGATCTCCCGGACGGCCGCGGCCCCTCGGCCGACGGCCACGGTCCCTACCGGGCCAGGTGGTCGGACCCCGACCCCCTCTTCGAGAGCGTGGTGGTCCTCGGCAACCACGGATGGCGCAGCAGTCCGGTCGATCTGGACCGGCTCGGCCTGGAGGGGCGCAGCACCGAGATCGTCGCGAAGCTCGGGCTCGACCTCGCGGCCGTGGTCTGGCGGCTGTCACCCGACCTCACCCGGGCCAGGCCGGTCGCGGTGGACCCCTTCCCCGACGTGGAACAGCTGCGCATGGTCTGGCTCGGCCTGGGTCCCCAACTCGTGAAGGTCCTCTTCCCATGATCTACGCGGTCGGCCTCAACTCCGAGAGCACGTTCGCGCACTTCGTCGCCGAGGCCGAGGCCCAGGCCGTACCGGTACGGGCCGTCGACCTGCGGCAGGTCGTCGAGTCGGGCGACTGGCAGCTGACCGTGGGCAAGGACCGGTCGGCGAGGCTCGACGGCCAGGTCCTCGACCCCGAGGGGTCCTACTACTGCCGTGTCGCCGACCTGGCGGCCCTTCAGCATGACCGCGCGTCGGCCCAGCGCTGGCGCTGGCTCACCACGGCGCTGACCGCCTGGCTGGACCACATCCCCGGCCTGGTGGTCAACCGGCCCTCGATCCGGTCCGACAACGGGTCCAAACCGCTCCACGAACTGTCGCTGGCCCGGGCCGGTTTCCGGGTGCCCGCGAGCGTCACCGGCTCGTCCCCGGAGCGCCTGCGTGCCTTCGCCGCGGCCGGGCCGACCATCGTCAAGGCGCTCTCCGGCGTGCGGGCCACCAGCAGGCTCGTCGACGCGGCCGACCTGGCCGACTTCGAGCCCGGTCAGGGCCCGGTACACCTCCAGCGTTACGTTCCGGGCCGGGACGTCCGCGTCCATGTCGTCGGGGACCGGGTGCACGCGGAGGAGATCGTGTCCGCCGCGGTGGACTACCGGACCGACGGGGACGCCGGGTTCACCCCCTGCGAACTCCCCGCGAGCCTCGCGGAGCAGGTGGTCCGGCACACCGCCGGGCAGGGCATGTCCTTCGCGGGCTGGGACTTCAAGCTGGCCGACGACGGTACTTACTGGTGCCTGGAGGTCAACCCCATGCCCGCGTACGACTGGTACGACCGGCGGCTCGGCGGCACCATCACCGCATCACTCCTCGGACTGCTCCGGGGGACGCACTCGTGATCGACTCGCTCGACGTACTGACCGCGGCGGACAGCGCCGCACTCCGCGACGCCGTGCACGGACTCCGCCGGCACTGGACGCCGCGCGGTCCGGAACCCGCCGCCTTCTTCACCCTGGGCGCACCCAGCTACCTCGACCTCGCACCGAACCCGGGGTCGGCCGACTACCAGCGGCACGCGGACGCTTCCCGGCCGCTGCTCCAGGACTCCTTCGGCTGGCTCTACACGCGCCTCGCCGAACTCCTCGGCAAGCATCTGGCGGCCGACGTCGGCTTTCCCGAGCACCTGGGTCTGCCCGGCTTCCACGTCTGGCTGTCCGCCGCGGTGTTCACCAAGCCGATCGCGCCCCTGCACTTCGACCTGCAGTACCAGTCCATCTCCTGGCCCCCCGACACGGACCTGACCCGGCACATCTCCTTCACCCTGCCCATCCGGCTGCCCGCGGCGGGCGGCGGCCTGAACGTCTGGGACGTGAGCCACGAGCAGTTCCGGCGGGCACTGGCGAAGGGCTGGGTCGAGTCCGTCGCCGACCTCAAGCGTTTCCACCCGCTGCAGTACGTCCCCTACACCGTGGGCCGGATGGTGCTCCACTCCGGCCACACACTGCACCAGGTCGCCCCCAGCAGCCGGGTGCAACCCGACGACGAGCGGCTCACCCTCCAGGGGCACGGGGTGTGGTGCGACGGCCGGTGGCTGCTGTACTGGTGACCGAGCGGGCCGAGCGGTTACCTGTGTTCGGCGCGGGTCCTGCGCTCCCGGACGTGCGCGTAGGCCATGAGGCCGAGCAGGACGGCCAGCAGGACGGCCGAGGAACCGGCCGTACCGAGGTTCAGACCGCCCTTGGCGACCGGTTTGGTCAGGAAGTCGCCCGCGGTGGCGCCGAGCGGGCGGGTGAGGACGAACGCGATCCAGAACAGCAGGACGTTCGGCACGACGGGGACCTTCATCAGCGCGACCAGGACGGCGAGCAGCCCGGTCACCAGCAGGGCGCCGCCGGCGTAGCCGAGGCCGGAGCTGTCGGAGAGGAAGTCGCCCATGGAGGTGCCGAGGGTGTTGGAGACGAGGATCGCCGACCAGAACAGGGCCTCGCCGCGGAAGGTGACGATGTCACGGATCTGGAAGGTCATCCCGCTCAGCCGCCAGACCGCGAAGATGACCATCAGGATCGAGAGCAGGATCGCCGCTCCCGCCGGGTAGCCGAGGCCCAGGCCCTGTGGTCCCCAGCCCAGTGAAGTGGCTCCGTTCGAGAGGTACTTGGCGCTGGCGTCGCGGTTCATGAAGTCGGACATGGTGGTGCCGGCCATGCTGGTGGAGAGAATCACCGTCCAGTAGAAGAACGGGTTGTAGCGGCTGGAGCGGAGCTGGACGACGAGCGTCACCACGAAGATCAGGAACAGCGCGATCGTGGTGAGGAAGTAGCCGAGCTTCAGGGTCTGGGAGAAGAGGTCTCCGGCGGTCTCGCCCAGGGTCGTCGCGGCGATCTTCATGATCCAGAAGACCAGGGTGACTTCGGGCAGTTTCTTCATCACCGATGTCGTCGTGCTCGCGACGTCTGCGTCGGTGAGGACTTTCGGCTGCTGCAAGGTGGGGGGCTCCTTGTGTGGTCGTACGGCAGGGCGCCCGCCCCGCACTGGGGGCGAGCGCCCTGCCTGACGGGCGACCGCGACGGGGCGATCACCACCACTGACCTTGGCAGCGGGTACCTGAACGGAGCCTGAACGCCTGCCGCGTGCCTGGTCGGACGGCGTGGCGTGCGGACCGCGGAGAGCCAGGGCCACCGTGAGGCGGCTCAGGGTCCTCCGCGGGTGAAGGCCGGGGTCGGTGAGCCGGTCGTCGGTGAGGGTGAGGTGGTGCCGCCGGTCGTGCCGCCGAGCAGCCCGCCGGCGGTGGTGCCGGTGGTGTCGGTCGGACTTGCGCTGACGCAGTGCCTCCGATGCCGGTGGCACGGTGCGGTGGTGTGGTTCCGGGGGGCCGGTGCGGTCGGGGTGGCGGTGGGTGTGCTCCGGGGTGCGGTGGCGGAGGGTGTGGGCGAGGGGGCGCCGTATTCGTCCGTGCCCTGCCCCAGTTGGGGTGCGGGCGGGAACTGCTGGACGGGTTGTCCCCGGAGGGCGGCGGTCATGTAGCCGGTCCACACCTCGGTGGGCATGTCGGCGCCGAAGACCTTGGCGTAGCCGCCGACGCCCTGCATGGACTGCAGGCCGGCTTTCTTCGGGTCCTCCTTGAACATGCTCACGGCCGTGGTCAGCTGCGGGGTGTAGCCGATGAACCAGGCGGACTTGTAGTCGTCGGTCGTGCCGGTCTTGCCGGCCACGGGGCGGCCCAGGGCCTGGGCGTGGGTACCGGTGCCGTGCTTGACGACGTCCTGCAGGACGTCGGTGACGGTGTCGGCGGTCGAGGAGGGCATGGCCGTGGTGCCCTTGGGCTTGGCGAAGCCGGACAGCTGGCGGCCGTCGGCGACGACCTTGGTCACCGAGTACGGCTCGTGCTGGATCCCGCCGTCGTCGAACGTGGCGTACGCGTCCGCCATGCGGATCGCCGACGGTGTGGAGGTGCCGATGTAGAAGCCCGGGGTGTCGTACTGCAGGCTCGTGCGCAGCAGCCCCGCCTTCAGGGCCTCGCTCTCCACGTTGTCGTAGCCGACGTACTCGCCGAGCTGGACGTAGGGCGTGTTGACCGACTCCTCCATCGCCTTGCGCAGGGTGATGTAACCCCACTTCGTGGACACGTCGTTGCGCTGGTGCAGGAGCCCCGTGGGGTCGTTCGGGTCCGGCAGCTCCTGGCCCTGCTGGTTCTTGATGGTGATGCCGTCGTCGCCGTCGAACTTCGAGGCCGGGGTGATCGGTGAGGCCGGCTGCCCGGGAGCGAGGACGGCGCCGTGGTCGAGCGCGGCGGCCAGGTCGAAGGGCTTGAAGGTGGAGCCGACCGGCACACCGGTCGCGTCCGCGTTGTCCGTCCAGTGCCCCTTGTTCCAGCCGGCCCCTCCGTACAGTGCCACGATCGCGCCGCTGGACGGATCGATCGACGCCGCGCCGACCTGGACGTTCTTGTCGGCCGAGCGGTGCTTCGGGTCGAGGTGCCGGTGCTCCATCGCCGTGACGGACGCCGACAGCGCGTTCACCCTCTTCTTGTCGAAGGTCGTGTAGATCTGGTAGCCGCCGCGCTCCAGCTGCTGGTCCGTGAGGGAGGTGTGGGCCTCGACGTACTTCGCCGCGGTCTGCGTCAGGTAACCGGTCTGCCCGGACATTCCCGCCGAGGGCGTGTACGGCTTGGGCGTGGGGAACCCTGCCGCCAGGTAGTGCTGTTCCTGGGCGTCGGTGATCTGGTGGATCTTGGCCATGCGGTCCAGGACGTACGTCCAGCGTGCCTTGGCCTGGGCCTTGGCCTGCGGATCGGTGTCGGCGTGCATCAGCAGGCTCGGCTCGTTGACCGTGGCGGCGATGAAGGCCCCCTGGCTGACGTTCAGCTGGACGGCGTGCACGTGGTAGTAGGTACGGGCCGCGGCTTCGATCCCGTAGGCGTCCCGGCCGTAGTAGCAGGTGTTGAGGTAGCCCTGCAGTATCTCCTGCTTGGACATCTGGCCGCCGATCTTCAGGGAGATCATGATCTCCCTGAGCTTGCGGCCGACCGACTGGTCCTGGTTGAGGTAGGTGTTCTTCACGAACTGCTGGGTGATGGTGGATCCGGACTGCACCTCACCGCCCGTGGCCATGTGGTAGACGGCACGGAGCATGCCCTGCGTGTCGACGCCCGGATCGGAGTAGAAGGTGGCGTTCTCCGCGGCGAGGAAGTCCCACTGGACCAGTTTCGGGACCTGCGCGAGATCGACGTTCTGCCGGTTGGTCGACCCCTGGGTGGCCATCACCGAGCCGTCCGACCAGTAGTAGGTGTTGCTCTGCGCCTGTGTACTGGGGTTCGCGCCGGGGATCGTCGTCGTGGCGTAGGCATAGCCGAACAGGCCGACCAGGCCGCCGACGAACAGCAGGAAGGTGCCGGACACCAGCTTCCACGAGGGCAGCCACCGCCGGACGCCGCGCCTGCCCGCCCGCGGGTAGTCGATCAGACGGCGCCGACCGGAACGCCGAGCGTCCGTACGCCGGGCATCCGTACGCCGGGCGTCCGTACGTCGGGTGCCCGCCGCGCGGCGGGTACGCCCGCCCTGGGCCCGCGCAGCCCTGCGTGCCGCGGCCCGGCCGCCGTCCGGCACACCGTCGGAGCCGGACGGTATGCCGGACGATGCGCCGGGCGGCGCGCTCCTCCCCGACGGTCGGCGCCGGTGTTCGCTCATTCTCGCCACTCCTCAACCAAGAACACGGCCCCGCCATCGCCGCGGGACCGCCCGCCGGGTGCCCCCTGTGGGGCCTGCCCGGGACACGCTGACACCCTCCCCGGAAACTCCTGCAAGCCGAAAGAGTAAGTCGCACTCGCGCCGGCGGCCGTGGCTGCCGGCGGTCCGTGTGCCGACTCCGGCTCGGCCTGCCGACTGCCTCGGCGCAGAGGATACGCCGAGGCGGTCCGTCGTCGTCGTGGCAGGTCAGCCGAGTGAGGTGAGGAGGGTGTCGAGTGCCTTGACCTCGGTGGCCTTGTCTGGGCTCGGGGCGCGCAGCGCTGTCAGGACCTGGTCGATCTCGCCGTCGAGGAAGTGCCAGGACTGCTCGCTCTTGGGCTCAAGAGTGGACTGGTCCTTGTCCCAGGCGATTTCGAGGTCGGTCACCCGGCTCGTCGCGGCCGACTGGCTGCCCGAATTGAGCTTGGCCAGGGTGTCGGCCGCGATCGTGCGGAACTTCGCGATCTCGGCCGGAGGGAACGGCGACGTCGCCTGCTTCGGCGTGAGGTGGGCGGTCACGGGTGCGGGGGCGTCCTCCTCACTGGCCAGGGCCGCGTGGGGCTGGTGGTGTGCCCAGACGAGGAGCGCCGCGGTCGCGACCGCCACGACGGCGTAGTAACCGAGCATGATCCGCTCACGCGCGGGGTCCAGCGCCCGCGGGGCATGAGAGAGATCGTCGGTCTCGATGACATCGCTGCGGCTGACCGTGAGGTACACGACCGTGGCGAGGATCGCGCCCAGGAAGATCACGCTGGTCACCGCGGTGCCGAGACCCAGGCCGCCGTCGCCGCCGGGCGAGCCGAGCCAGTCGCCGAGATTGGCGCCGAGCGGGCGGGTGAGGATGTAGGCGAGCCAGAAGGAGAGCACCGCGTTGGCGCCGAGGCGCCATCCGAGGACGATCGCGACGATCAGCCCGAGAGGCAGGAACACGGAGACTCCCGGCGTCCAGCCGGTCAGTTCCAGGGTCCAGTCGCCGGTCGCGGTGCCGAGGGCGAAGGTGACCAGGACCGCGAGCCAGTAGAAGAGCTCACGGGGACGGGTGGTGATGGTGTGGACCGACAGGGTCCGCTCGCGGACGTACCAGATCCCGAAGACGACGGCCAGGAGGGCGGAGAACACGCTGGTGCTCAGCGCGAGGGGGACGCCCTGGCTGTCGGTGAGGATGTCGGTGTAGAGGGTGCCGGTCACGCTCACCACCACGACGGTGAGCCAGTACACGAACGGGACATAGCGTTTGGTGGTGAGCTGCCAGCCCATGACGCCCGCCAGAACCACGGTGAAGATCAACGCCGTGTTGATCAGGCCCACGCCGAGGTTCATGTTGATCCAGTCGGCGAAGCTCTCGCCGACCGTGGTGCACAGGATCTTGATGATCCAGAACCAGATCGTGACCTCGGGAACCTTGTTCAGCATCTGCCTGGCAGGCGTCCGAAGGCCCTCGGACGTCGTCGCAGTTGTCATGTGACCCTCGCATGGAACGGGTGGCAGCACGGAGGGGCGTCCCTCACGTCTGCGGAACGGTGATTTTCTGGAAATGCACGGCTCAGCGCGATGTCGTATTCGCAGGTCCGCGGCATGACTTCGACAGGGTTGGCGTTCCTGGAATGGCTCTCTATTTCGGGAGGCCCTCATTCCCGCGAACCCCGGCCGGTAAAGCCGGCGATAATTCCAGGAAATTCGTCCCGGGATTCAACCCGTGCGGCGCGCGAGTGCCGGAGAAACGGGGTGAGCCCGCCTCGGCAACCACCGGACCAGCAGACGTTTCATCGGTCATGGTGCCCGACTGTGCCAGCCGGAACCTGAACACATCCTGACTGCCACGTCGGCGGTGCCGCGAGCCCCGAGGGCGAGTGCGGCCGCCGCTGAGATCACGCCTCCGAGGAGCAGCGCGGAGCGGGGGCCGAAGGCGTCGGAGACGACACCGACGAGGGGGGCGCCGATGGGGGTGCCGCCCAGGAGCACGAGGAAGTAGACGGACAGCACACGCCCCCGTAGGCGCGGGTCGACGTGCAGCTGTGTCAGGGCGTTGGCGGTCGTGGTGACGATCACCGAGGCGAAGCCGACGGGGACCAGCAGGGCCATGAACGTGCCGTAGCCGGGCATCAGGCCCAGCGCGGCCTCCAGGACACCGAAGACGACGGTGGCCGTGACCAGGCGTCGTGCGGTCGGCGGTCGCTTTCCGTTGGCCGCGAGGAGCGCGCCGCCGAGGCTGCCCGCGGCATAGGCGGCGGAGAGGTAGCCGAAGGCAGCCGCGCCGGAGTGGAAGACGGTGACGGCCACGAGGGAGACGGTGACCTGGAAGTTGAGTCCGAAGGTGCCCACGAAGGCCATGAGCGCGATCGGCTGGACCAGCTCCGGAGTGGCGACGATGTGGCGGAAGACGTCGGTCAGGCGCTTGTCGCCGGGTCGGCCCCGGTCGGGGTGGCGGAGTTCACCGGGCGGAACGGCGGACAGCCCGTACAGGACCGCCAGGTAGGAGACCGCGTTGATCAGGAACACCGGGCCGGTCCCGACGGCGGCCACCGTCAGGCCCGCGGCGGCGGGCCCGAGGATCCGGGCGACGTTGAACTGGGCGGAGTTCAGGCTGACCGCGGCGGCCACCTGGTCGCGGGCGACCAGGTCGGATATGAGTGCGTTGCGGGCGGGACCGTCCACGGCGGTGGCGGTGCCGAGGGCCACGGCCAGGGCGTGGACGGCGGGCAGGCTCACCGTGCCGGTGACGGTCAGGACGCCGAGCAGCAGTGACTGTGCCGCCATGGTGGTCTGGGTGATCAGCAGCAGCCGGCGTCCGGGGCAGCGGTCGGCGAGGGCTCCGCCGGCGAGGCCGAACAGGGTCTGGGGCAGGAACTGCAGGGCGGTCACGATGCCGACCGCACTGCCGCTGTTGCCGGTCAGCTGCAGGACCAGCAGGTCCTGGGCGGCTCGCTGCATCCAGGTGCCGATGTTGGAGGTCAGCTGGCCGAGCAGGTAACGGCGGAAGGCCCGGACGGTGAGGGTGGCGAGCGCCGAACCGTGCTGTCTGCCGGGGGACGGGCGGCACCGCGATCTCATGTCGGTCGGCCTGCGTACGCGTCCGCGACGGGCGCGTCCAGGTCGTCGAGGTGGTGGAAGGCCGGGTGGGGGTGCATGAGGAAGGCGTGGTGGGAGATGTTCCACGCGTAGGCGCCGGCCATGGCGAACGCGATCCGGTCGCCGGTCCGCAGCCGGTCGACCGTGACGCGGCGGGCCAGGACGTCCTTGGGCGTGCAGAGCTGTCCGACCAGGGTGACCGGCTCGCCGCGGACCTCCGGGCGGGGCCAGGGGTGCTGCCAGGACCGGTCGGGGATGACCTCGAAGGGCTGGTCGTGCTGTTTCGCGGCCGGTGTGCGCAGGTGGTGGGTGCCGCCGCGCAGGACGGCGAACGCCTGGCCGCGGCTGCGTCTGACGTCCAGGACCTGGGTGACGTACCAACCGCAGTAGGCCGTGACCGAGCGGCCCGGTTCGATCCGCAGCGTGACACGGGGATGGCGCTCCAGCGTCCGGCACAGCCCGACGCCGAACGCGGCCCAGTCGAAGACCTCGTCGGGACGGGTGTAGTCGACGCCCATCCCGCCGCCGATGTTGACCTCGGCGAGTGCGATCCCCTGTTGGTGCGCCCAGCGGTCCGCCCAGGCCATGACCTGGGCGACGAGGGCCAGGTGGGCGCGCGCGTCGAGGCCGCTGGCCAGGTGGACGTGCAGCCCGCGCAGCCGGATACGGCCGTCGGCCGCGATGATCCGCAGGCACGGGTCCAGCTGGGCGGGGTCCAGACCGAAGGGGCTGGGACAGCCGCCCATGACCAGGGAGGCCGAACGGAGCAGGACGGGCACGTTGACGCGCAGCAGCACGTCGACCGTGCGGTCGCCCAGCACGGTCGTCAGCGTGCGCAACTCGTGTTCGCTCTCGACGTGCAGGCGCTCCACGCCCGCGTCCAGGGCCTCGGCCAGTTCCGCCGGAGTCTTGCCGGGGCCGCCGAAGGCGATCCGCGCTGCGGGGAGGAGGCCGCGGACGTGGCGGATCTCGCCGCCGGAGGCGACCTCGAACCCGTCGACGTGCTCGGCCAGGGTCTGCAGCAGACGGGGGTCGGAGTTGGCCTTCGCCGCATAGAGCAGTTCGACGCGGCGGGGCAGCGCGGCCCGGACGGCGCGGACGTGTTCGCGCAGGCCGGACAGGTCGTAGAGGTAGGCGGGCAGGTCGTCGTCGGCCAGCCGGCCGATGTGGTGGAGCAGCGCGGGCCTCACGGCGTCACCTCGCGGGGGAAGTCCGCGCCGAGCGGGCTGGGCAGGGGAACGTAGTGGGCGTGCCGGTCGGCCCGGCGGGCCCAGCGCAGCAGGAGGTTGGCCTTGGCGGGCAGCGGGACGCCGGAGAGCAGGGCACGCAGGCGGGGCGGTTCACCGGCGGAGCGGGCGTAGGCGCCGATGCGGTCGCGGACCAGGCCCCACAGCGCGGGTTCCAGGGCCGGCCGAAGGTCGGCCAGGGCGCCGAGCACCTCGGCGACATGGTTGACCAGCAGGCAGTACGCGACCCGGTTCCAGCCGCGTTCGGCGTCGTAGGTCAACGGCCCGCGGACGTCCTCCGGCAGAGTGGACAGGAACCGCTCGTGATGGCGGGGCAGGAGCTTGGTGCCCTCCAGGTCGCGGAACAGCATCTGTGCGGGCATGCCGTCCGCCCGCACGCCGACGACGACGTTCTGCAGGTGGGGTTCCAGGACGATGCCGTGTTCGAAGTACGCGGCCAGCACGGGCGGCAGCAGCAACCCGAGATACGTCGCCCACCAGGCCAGGAGGTCTCCGTCGCCGCGGGTCAGCAGGTGGGAGACGTGGGCCTGGCTGGTGGGGTACTCGTCCGCGACCGCGGCGGCGAGCAGCGGCGTCACGCCCGGACGGAGGTGGGGACGCAGGCCGGAGCGCACGATGACGCCGAAACCCTCGGCCAGGTCGGTGTCGCCGCCGGCGGCGACGGTGCGGTAGCCGGGCTCGGCGAGCAGCGCGCAGCCGGGGAAACGGTCGGCGAGCCGGGTCATGACGGGTTGGACCAGCCGGTTCAGGGCAATGGCACCCGACAGTTCGTAACCGGCGTTCTTGCGCAGGCAGTTGGTGATACGGACGTTGAGGCTGAACTTCAGGAAGGTGTCCGCGTCCGGCTGGTAGAGCGTTCGCACCGACGCGGTGGGCACCCATGCGGGCCCGCCGACGCCCGCGTCCACGACGGCGCCCTCCGCCATCGCCGCGCACAGCCCCTCGTGGCCGCGCAGCAACCGGAGCTGCCAGGGGTGCACCGGGAGCGTCACGTACTGCGGGTCCACCGGCGGACCCAGCCTGTCGAGCACCCCCGACTCGCCCTCCTCCCGCACCAGTTCACGGCGTACGGCCAGGTGGTGCAGGCGGATGCGGGCCCCGGTCTCCGGCCCGTACGCCAGCCAGTCCGCCGGGTCCCCGCTGCGGGCCTTGGGCGTGGGGTGGAAGCGGTGCCCGAACACCAGCGCCTGCTCCGAGGCCAGATAGAGGTCAGGACCGAACTCCGGTTGCGGTGCCGGACGGGCGCGGTGTTCCAGCGTCGTGCGGATGGTGTCGTGGCTGTCGGCGACCTGGTCCAGGAACTCGTCGTTGACCGTGCCGGTGCGCAGTTCGAGTTCCTCCTGGACGTAGCCGGCGAGTTCCCGCCAGTCGACGGTGGCCCATGCGGCGTCGTGGAGTCGTTGGACGGGGCCCTCGAAGCGGTGGGCGCCGATCATCGAGACCCGGCGGAGCCGGGCCCGCAGCAGAAGGCCGCGGTGGGGCAGGCGCAGCAGGAGGTGGTCGTGGTCGACGGTCACCTGGTGCTCGGGGGCGGACACCTCGCGGACGAGGCAGTTGAGCAGGGTGTGGGCGGTGACGGCGTCGGCGGTCCCGTCCGGCTGATCGGTCCGTGCCGCGGTGGCGGTGCCGGGCGCGAGGGCGGAGGTGGTCATGGGCAGGCTCCCGTGCGTCAGAAGTGGCGATAGCGGGCGAGGGGGTTGGGGAGGGGGGTCCACTGGGCCCTGCCGGGGTCGTCGGCCAGACGCATCGCGATGGTGGCCTTCAGCGGCAGGGTGTCGCCGAAGAAGACGGCCTCGTCCCCGTGGTCCGGCAGTTCGGCGTACGCCCGGCGACCGGCCTCGGCCACCGTCTCCCACAGCGTCCCGGTGTCGACGGCGCGGGTGCGGGCGAGGACGTCGACCAGTTCGCTGAAGACCCCGCTGAGCAGCGCGCCGAACAGCTTGGTGCGCAGCGCGTCCGGGTCGTCGCCCGCCCGGGTGCCGGCCAGGGGCGGCAGGGTGAATCCCCGGGCGGCGAGCCTGCGCGGGCTGACCCGGACCCCGTCCAGGTCCCGGTAGAGCACGCGCAGCGGCCTCCCGTCCCGGAGGACGACGAGGGTGTTCTGGCCGTGGGCCTCCAGCGCGACGCCCATGGACAGCAGGGTCAGCGCGGGCGGCAGCACCAGCGTGGCGAAGTCCCGCAGCCAGCACACCGGATCGCCCGCCACGACGGCGGCGCCGGTCGCGTGCACCGCCGTCAGCGGGACGGCGATCTCACCGTCGCCGAGGTGCGAGTCGGTGGACTCCCTGACCATCGCGGCCAGGCTGCCGGACGCCCGTCCGCCGACCCGGACCGCGCCACCGCCCGACTCCCGGAGCACCCGCAGGCTGTCGCCGAACCCGGCTTTGTCGACGACGGCCGACACCAGCTCAGACAGGGCCGGCCCGTCGGCCACCTCCGCCGGCGAGATGGTCCGCCGGTAGTTGGTGACCTGCACGTCGAGGGCCGTCTTGATGTGACGGCCGGGCAGCTCGGCCACCGGTGCGAGCGTCCGCAGCGACAGCAGCGGCCGGGCCGGGATGGTCCGCCCCGTCACGGCGAGGTCGCGGTGGCGCGCCAGTACGTGGTCCCGCTGCCAGGGATGGACCGGGACCAGGAACGTGTCGCCGTCCCGCAGCTCCGCCGGCCAGGTGCCCGCGCTCTGCCAGCGGTCGGCCGGGACGGGCAGCAGGGCCAGTTCGACCACCGGGTGGTGCTCGGGCGCGTAGGCCAGGACCTCGGCCACGGACATGCCGGTACGGGTACGGCAGCACGGGTGCTGCGGGTGGCCGTCGACCACCGCCTGCTCCGCGTCGGCCGAATCGCGCGGCCTGCCGTGCCGTTCGGGATTCGCGGCGCGGGCCAGCGCGAGGTTGACGACGCTGTTGTCCAGCTCGGCGGCGAGCCGACCCACGGCCGACCCGGACAGCCCCAGCAGGGCGAGGAGTTGCGCCGGACCGCGCACCGGCCCCGCGGGCCCCGACACGGTGAAGTCCTCGGGCGTCCGGGCGAACCGCTGGGCACAGGCGTGAGGTGCCGTGAGCCGGTCACCGTTCCGCAGCGTCACGACGAGGGTGTCCGCCTCGCGGTGCCGCACGGTCACGCCGGGCAGCGGCTCCCGTGCGAGGGCACCCCACAGCCGCCCCAGGACGGTGGCCCGCGCTCCGGGGAGGGCTGCCGCGAACGGCTCCGCCAGATCCGGGCGCACCCGCCGCAGTTCGTCGATCGCCCTCTCGGACTTCCCCTCACCTCTCCCGTGCGGGAACGGAGGACTCATGGACGTGTCGGAGGCATCTGAGGGCATGGCGGATTCCCGGAGGTCGAGTGGTTTTCCAGCACGCGGCGCACCTGAATCGGACCGCGCCTCGGACACTACGGGAAGGCGTGTAAGCGCCGATCAAGCGGAAATACAGGCGGTTTTCAGAGAGCCCGGAGACGAAATCCCTGAAACGCCGGAAAATCAGGGCCGCCCATGAGTGTTGCCACAGCGCGTGACGGCAGCACATCCAGGGCCCACAGCACGGCGCAGCCACGCCTGCCGCGCGGCCCGCGCGGCATCAAGTCGCAGGTCATGGGCTACTTCCACCTGCCTGCACCACGCGCTCCCGCGGAATCCCGGCGGTCCCGACGTGCTGTTCCTTAACCATCTCCTCACCAGGAGCTGGCAAGACTCTGGATTTCCCGACACCACCCTCCTCCACGAGTCCGCCATCCGGCTGAATTCCGCGACGCGCGGCCATGGATGACCGTGTGCGTGCCGCCGTCACATGAGAAACCCGAAGGGTCACTGATACGAGGGAATGGCGCGGCGGTTGTACAGCGCGGTGGGGCTGCTGTTTGTGAGCCTGTCGGCATGCATCTGCTGCTGATCGAGGACGACGAGCGGGTGGCCGAGCCCCTGCTGGAGGGACTGGGCCGTTTCGGGTTCAGCGTGGAACACGCGCGCACCGGTGCCGAAGGCCTGTCCGCCGCGGAGCCGGCGATGGTGCTCCTGGACCTGGGGCTTCCCGACATGGACGGCATCGACGTCTGCCGGGAGCTACGAGCCCGCTCCGCGGTCCCGATCATCATGATCACTGCGCGGGACTCCGAGGCCGACCGGGTGCTCGGTCTGGAGCTGGGCGCGGACGACTACGTGTCGAAGCCGTTCGGGGTCCGGGAGCTGGTGGCGCGGATCCGGGCCGTGGCCCGACGCACCCGAGCCGTGCCCGGCGACGCGGGTGATCCGATGCCCGGAGCCTCCGGCGCCCGGGACCCGGCCGGCGCCCAGCGGATCGGTCCCCTGAGCGTCGACCGTCGAACCCGTCAGGTCCGGGTGGGCCGGGTGCCGATCGCCCTGGCTCCCAAGGAGTTCTCCCTGCTCGTCTGCCTCGCCGAAGATCCAGGTGCCGTCTTCTCCCGCCAGCAGATCCTCGACACGGTGTGGGAGCCGGACTATTTCGGCCCCACGAAGACCCTCGACGTGCACATCGCCGCCCTGCGCCGCAAGCTCGGTGACCCCTCCTGGATCGAGAACATCCGCGGCATCGGCTTCCGTCTGGTTCCGCCCACCGGCCCCGGCCCGGCCCCGGCCGCACCGGACCGGCCCCGCGGAAGCGCCCGATGACGCGCCGTCTGCTGCTCAGCTACCTCAGCCTCATGGCGCTCGTCCTGCTGGCCCTGGAAGTTCCCTTCGGCTTCGTCTACGCCCGCAACGAGCTGAACCGCTTCTCCCACACGGCGGAACTGGGCGCGGTCACGCTCGCCTCCGTGTGCGAGGAGAAACTCGAACACGGGCGGGCGTCCGACCTGCCGGAGTTCGCCCGCGACTACGCCCGGCGCACCGGCAGCGGTGTGGTCATCACCGACCGGGGCGGCACGGTCCTCACCGACTCCGCCGACGCGACCGCCGTGGGCACGAACCTCTCCTCCCAGCCGGACATCGCCACCGCCCTCCGCGACCGTCCCGCAACCGGGATCCGCGACGACCTCGTCCCGGGCGTCAAGGTCCTGTTCGCCACCGTGCCGGGCGGGTCCGGCGACACCGTCCCCTGCGTCGTGCGGACCCTGTACCCGCTCACCCCGATCGCCGAGAAGGTGCATGCCACCTGGGTCGCACTCGGCGTCGTCGGCCTGGGCGTGCTGGCGGTCGTCGCGCTGATCGGTTTCGCGCTCGCCCGCTGGATCACCCGCCCGCTGCGGGCGCTGGAACGGGCCACCACGCAACTGGCCGACGGCCGCCTGACCGACCCTCCGGACACCGACCGCGGACCGCCCGAACTACGCCGGGTGACGGCCACGTTCACCCGCACGGCGACCCGGCTCCAGCACCTGCTCCACGCCCAGCAGGCCTTCGCCTCCGAGGCGTCACACCAGCTCAAGACGCCCTTGACCTCCCTGCGCCTGCGTCTGGAGAACTTCGAACCCCACCTCGCCGCCTGCGCCCAGGACAGCCTCGGCGACGCGATCGACGAGGTCGCCCGTCTCAGCCGCATGGTCCAGGGACTGCTCGCCCTCGCCCGGCTGGAGAACTCGGCGATCACCCAGGAGGTGGTGGACCTCGACGCCGTCGTCGCCGACCGCGCCGCCATCTGGACGGCGTTCGCCGGCGATCAGCGTGTCGGCATCGCGGTGACCGGGCCCGAGGTCGGCCGGGTGTGGGCCGTCGCGGGCGCACTGGAACAGATCCTCGACAACCTGCTGTCCAATGCCCTGTCCGTCTCGCCGCCCGGCACCACGATCACCCTGGCGACCACCACCGCAACGGCGGACGACGGCTGCACGGTCGAACTGCATGTGATCGACCAGGGCCCAGGCATGACCGAGACCGACCGGCAACGGGCCTTCGACCGCTTCTGGCGGGCCGCCGACGCCCACCACGACGGCACCGGCCTGGGCCTTTCCATGGTTCAGCGGCTCACCCGGGCCGGCGGCGGAGACGTCGCCCTGAACGCGGCGCCGGGCGGCGGCCTGGACGCCGTCGTCAGGCTGCGGCCCGGGCCGGCGGTCCGCCCCCGGCGACCCCGTACCGCTGTTCCCGCGGCTCAGGCCGCGGGTACCGCCGGGTGCTCCGGTTCGGAGACGTCCACGCGGGTGGCGGACAGGTAGACGACCGTGCCGAGGACGACCGTCAGGAAGAGGGCGCCGGTGACGACGGTGCCCAGCCCCAGGCCTCCGTCGCCGGTGGGCTGGGCGAGGTAGTCGCCGACGGAGGCGCCGAGGGGGCGGGTGAGGAGGTAGGCGATCCAGAAGCTCCACACCGCGTCCAGGTCCAGCGCGAAGTGCGCGATGGCCACCGCGGCGATGGCGGCCGCGAACAGGGCGGCGGACAGCCAGTACCCGAGGTCCAGGCGCTCGGACACCAGGTCACCGGCGGCGGTGCCCAGGGCGAACGCGAAGAACACCGCCGGCCAGTAGAAGGACTCGCGGCCGGCGGTGTCGATGTGGCGGAGGGACAGGGTCCGCTCACTCCGGTACCAGACCACGAACACGACGGCGAGGACGACCGCGAAGACCGTCGTCGCGGTCGCCGGCGGCACGCCCACGGTGTCGGTGAGGTCGTGGGAGATGAGGCTGGTGGACACGCAGTACAGCGCCACCGTTTTGCAGTACACCCCCGCCCGGGTGGCGGAGGTGGGGGACAGGACCCCCAGGACGAACG
>NZ_JBHXMA010000010.1:0-221433 GCF_042721035.1 Streptomyces sp. NPDC058464 | reverse complement strand
ACGCGTTACCCAACCCACTAACCCGCGGGCTCGCCCGCCCGCTACGCCGTGGGGGGGGGGGGCCGGCGCCCCCCCCCGGGTGTGGGTTTGGTGGTGTCTTTCCCGGGGGGACCACCCTTTCCCCCCCGCCACGGTGAGCCAGTACACGCCCGCCCGGTAGGCGCTCGTGCGGAACTGGACCGCCAGGACGACGGCCAGCAGGGCGCTCATCAGCACCGAGACTCCGGTCAGCCCCAGGCCGGCCTTCTCGTTCAGCAGGTCGGCCGCGGTCGCGCCGACCGTCGTGCACAGGACCTTGATGATCCAGAAGTAGACGGTGGGTTCGGGCACCTTGTTCCGGCGCGGGCGATGACCCGAAGCGGCTGTCCGGCCGGCCTCCGGAACCACCTGGCTCGCAGACGTTTCATGGGTCATGCCGCCCGACCCTGCCAGGCCGTTCCTGAACATATCCTGACCGCCGCCGCGCGTCGGCCCGCCCGGAGCCGGAGACCGCCTTACCGGGCGGCCGAGGCGGCGGCCGGGATGTGGGCGGAGGTGATCGTCATCGGCGTGCCGGTGACGGCGATGAGATAGCTCCCCGGCCCGTGGCCACCGGGCATCGCCCGGAAGCCTCCTTCGGGTTCCACCCGGTACTCCGAGGTGGCGTGCGGGGCCAGCACGGTGGGACCGGAGGCGATCGTCCACCAGTTGGAGGCGCCCTGGCCGGTACGGCTCGCGAAGTGCGGTTCGAGTGCCGTACCGGTGGTGTTGACGGCCCGGACGTCGATGGTGGTGACACCGACACGTGACCCGTGCCTGGCGAAGTGCGGGGCGAGGCTCATGCGCAGCGGCGGCGGGCTCGCGGCGGCGATCACCACGCACGCGAGGGCCGGGGCGAGCAGCCCGGCCGCGACGACGGTCCTGGCGCGGCGGCCACCTGGAAACCGGGCTGCGCGGCCACGACTACGCGCCGACGTGGTGCCGTACCGGAGCGGGCGCGCTGGCGGAGGCCGGGCGGGCACCGTACGAGGTGCTGCTGCTGGACCTGGGGCTGCCGGACATGGACGGCCTGGACGTCGCGCGGCAGCTGCGTGCCCGCCTCCCCGACCTGCTGATCGTCGTCCTGACGGCGCGGACCGACGACATCGACATCATCGCCGGGCTGGACGCCGGGGCCGACGACTACCCGGTCAAGCCGTTCAGCCTGACCGTGCTGCTCGCCCGGCTGCGGGCTCACCTCAGGCGGCACGCGGTGGCCGCGCCGGCCCGGGAGCCGGTGCGGCTGGGCGATCTGGTCGTCGACGTGACGGCCCGGCGCTGCGTCCCGCTCGGTGCCGAAATCCCTTTGCGGGCAAAGGAGTTCGACCTGCTCGCGGTGCTGGCCGAGCGGGTCGGCGAGGCGGTCTCGCGCGAGACGCTGATGGCGGAGGTGTGGGACGAGAACTGGTTCGGCTCCACCAAGACCCTCGACGTGACGCTGGCGGGCCTCCGCCGCAGACTGGCCGGCGCAGCACAGGCGACGCAGACGACCCAGGCGACCCAGGCGACCCAGGCGACAGAGACGGCGCAGGCGGCACAGGCGGGTGGGCGGCAGGCCCGGTTGCCGCGGATCACCACGTTGCGGGGGCACGGGTACCGGCTGGAACGGCTCCCGGATCTGCCGGATCTTCCGGATTGAGAAGGTGCGCATGGCACCCCCTGCACGGCGGACACCTCGTCCCTCGGTCCCGTCGCGCAGGCCCCGCCGGCGCCCTCATGAACGCCGGTCCGCCGGCCCGAGGACGACCGGATACAGTGCGCGAGACGGCAGCCTGGTCAGTGAGGGGAAACGTGACCGACACCAGCAGCACCCGACCCGCCGACAGCGAAGCACAGGCACCGCGGCAGAGCCGCCTGCACCGCCTGATGCGCTACATCCCCCTCATCGCCCCCGTCCTGCTGTGGGCCGTGCCGTGCTGGGTGCTCCTGTACACCGGCCAGCACTGGCCGCTGCCCGTCGCGGCGGCCGGCACCGTCCTGTTCGCCCTCGGCCTCGTCGGCATGCCGCTCGCGATGATGCGCGGCCACGGCCGGCGCCAGCAGGACCGGGCGGCCATCGTCGGTGACACCCTGCTGGGCACCAGTTGGGTCCTGTTCACCTGGTCCGTCCTGCTCGGCGTCCTCCTGCGGCTCGCCCTGGCCGTGGCCGGCGTCGGCGAGGGCCAGGACCGGGCCCGGATCGTCACGTGGGCCGTCCTCGGCGTGTCCGCCGTCCTGCTTGCCTGGGGCTACGCCGAGGCGCGCCGCGTGCCACGCGTGCGCCGGCTCGACGTGCGACTCCCACGGCTGGGTGCCGGGTTGGACGGCACCCGCGTCGTCCTCATCACCGACACCCACTACGGCCCGCTCGATCGCGCCCGTTGGTCGGCACGGGTGTGCGAGACGGTGAACTCCCTGGAGGCCGACCTGGTCTGCCACACCGGCGACATCGCGGACGGCACCGCCGAACGCCGCCGCGCCCAGGCCCTCCCGCTCGGTACCGTGCGGGCCACCCGGGCCCGCGTGTACGTCACCGGCAACCACGAGTACTACAGCGAGGCCCAGGGCTGGGTCGACCTGATGGGCGAGCTGGGCTGGGAGCCGCTGCGCAACAGCCATCTGCTGCTCGAACGCGGAGGCGACACCCTCGTGGTCGCCGGCGTGGACGACGTCACCGCCGAGTCCTCCGGCCTGGCAGGCCACCGCGCCCACCTCGCCGGGGCCCTGGACGGCGCCGACCCTGACCTGCCCGTCCTGCTCCTGGCGCACCAGCCCAAGTTCGTCGACCGGGCGGCGACCGCCGGCATCGACCTCCAGCTCTCCGGCCACACCCACGGCGGCCAGATCTGGCCCTTCCACCACCTGGTCGGCATCGACCAGCCCGCCCTCGCCGGTCTCAGCCGGCACGGCACCCGCACCCTCCTCTACACCAGCCGCGGCACCGGCTTCTGGGGCCCGCCGTTCCGCGTCTTCGCCCCCAGCGAGATCACCCTGCTCGTGCTCCGCTCCCCGCACCTGCCCACCTCGCCGTAACACCGGGCGGGCCACCACTGCCGCGTGGAGCAGTCCACGGGATCCCGTCCACACCGGACGGGCCATGGCCGGTCTCGTCGCGGCCGTGCGCGAGGGGGACATCCGCCCGGGCGACCGCACCGTCTTCCTCCACACCGGAGGGCTGCCCGGGCTCTTCGGCCACCAGGAGGCACTACGACGCGCCGGAGAGGTTCTCACGGACCACACCGTGTGACCGATCGCCGTCTCCACAGCCCACAGCCCGTAACCCACAGCCCGTAACGCACGGCCCACGGCCCACGCCATAGCCCACGAAAGTCCGTGATCGTCCGCGAAGCCGCTGCCACCCCGGACGCCGGAGCGGGTGGGCGTCGGGTCCGTCCTCATCCGGTCGCACCGGGGAGGGGCAGGGATCGCTCCACCTCGACCGTCGTGGTGACCCGGGTGAGAGCGGGTCGGCGCGGGACCGAGCCGAACCCGAACCGCACGGGAGGTTCGACCGGTGCGAGCGCGCCCAGGTCCGCACCGTCGTAGGCGCCCGACAGTTCACGGATGGCGAGCAGATCCCGCGCGCCGTACCACTCCCTGCGGCCGTTGCCCGCGCTGCCGCGGGTCCGTACGCCGGGCAGCAGCACGCGGGCGACCCCGTCCGTGATCGCGGACCACGCCGGGCGGCGGGCGAGCGGGCCGGGAACGGCGTGCAGCAGGTGGCCGAGGGGCGTACGGCGCCCGGTGGTGAAGCGCAGGCGGAGCGGTCCGGCCGTGACCGTCCAGGTGTCCGCGAGGACGGCGACGTCGACCGGTACGACGTGTACCGTGTCGAATTCGTAGGTGTCGCTGACGAATTCAGCTGTTTGCCGCGTCGGAGCGAGCAACAGCCGTTCCCCGTCGCTGCGTTCCAGCATCACATCGCTGAACGGGCCGAACGGCGACCGGGGCCAGTGGCCGAGCACGACGCGGGTGCCGGAGCCGGTGCCGAGTCCCGCGATCCAGCCGTCGAAGCACTGCCGGGGGCGCCGGGTGCCCGGTCGCCACGTCCACGTCACAGGTCCGTCTTCCCCTCGTGGTCCCGGTGGAGGTCGTACCTGAACCGGCGTCGGTGGCCACGGCCGGGTGCGTCCCCGAAAGCCGGAGGCGCACCCTGGAGTCGCGTCACTCGGCGGCGGCGCGGACCAGTCCGTCCAGCCAGGCCTGGTGGCCGTTGAGCATCGGGTTCGGGCGCTCGTCCGCCAGGGCCGCGGCCGGTTCGCCGATCTGGGTCTCCTGGGTGAGGATCCGCACCCGGCCGCCGGGCAGGTCCTCGACCAGCCAGGCGTGCAGCACGTCCAGCCGTTCCTCGGGCTTGCCGTCCTGCTTCGCCGTCCAGGACAGCCGGCCCGGGACGCCGTCCGCCGGCGCCTGGAACTCGACGACGTGGGCGTCCAGGGGCGGGAAGCCGAAGGTACCGAAGCTGAAGACCTGGTCGTCCGTCAGCTGCGGGCCGCCGCCCTCGGGGAAGGAGATGTCGGCGACGTTGTCGTAGTAGCCCTCCCACTCGGATGTGTCGGCCAGATAGTGCCAGACACGGGCGGCCGTAAGGCCCTGGACGATCACCTCGTTGGAGACGAAGTTGTCGCCGGTGCCGGGGAGGTACTTCTCGGGCCAGTTGATCGCGTTCTGCGTGGTCATGCGGGTCATGCGGGTGTCCTTACGGTGAAGTGCGTTGTCAGGAAAGCTTCTTGAGGAGTTCGGCGGCGAGCCTGCCGGCGGAGGCCGGGTTCTGGCCGGTGACGACGTTGCGGTCGACCACGACGTGCGGGGCCCACGGCTCGCCCGCCTCGACCTTCAGGCCGGCCTCGGTGAGGCGGTCCTGGAGCAGCCACCTGGCGCCGTCGGCGCTGCCGGCCAGCCGCTCCTCGGTGTTGGTGAAGGCGGTGATCCGGTAGCCGGCGAACGCGTTGGTGCCGTCCTCCTCGACGGCGGCGAGCAGTGCGGCCGGGCCGTGGCAGACCACGCCCACCGGCAGGCCGGACGCCAGCGCGCGGGTGAGGATGCGGCCGGAGTCGGCGTCGACGGCCAGGTCCTCCATCGGGCCGTGCCCGCCGGGGACGTACACGGCGTCGAAGTCGTCGAGCCGTACGTCCGTGAGGGCGACCGGGGCGCGGAACTCCGGCGCGCCCGCCACGACCGCCCGGACCGCCGCGGCGTTCTCCTCGCCGCCGTTGGCCTGCGCGGTCAGGCTGGCCGGGTCGACCGGCGGGACCACACCTCCCGGGGTGGCGACGGTGACCCGGTGTCCGGCGGCCTTGAACGCCTCGTAGGGGACGACGGCCTCGTCGGCCCAGAAGCCGGTGGGGTGTGCGGTGCCGTCGGCCAGCGTCCACCGGTCGGCACCGGTCATCACGAAAAGGATCTCCGCCATGTCTCTCCCCTGCTTCTGCCTGCATCGTCGCCACTCGGGTGGGCTGCCGCCACTCGGCGACGCCCTTCACGCTAGGACGGCCACCCATCCGGGCACCAATAGGGAAGCCGATTCCCGCCATCGGAGAGCCGATGGCAGGCCCGGTTAGGCTGGAGGCCATGAAGCACCGGACGCACGCCACGGTCACGCCCCGGGAGACCGGCGGCGGACAGCTCCCGCAGCACGCGGACCTCAACCTGCTGCGGACCTTTCTGGCCGTGTACCGTGCGGGGTCGTTCACGGCGGCGGCGCCACGGCTCGGGCTCTCCCAGCCCACGGTGACCGCGCAGATCCGCACGCTGGAACAGCAGACCGGCCGCGAGCTGTTCACCCGGCTGCCCCGGGGCGTGGAGCCCACGCCGTACGCCCGCGAGATGGCGGGACGGATCGCCGCCCCGCTGGACGCGCTGAGCGGCCTGGAGGAGTCCGGCGCGCTCGCCGCGCCGGTGCACCTGGCCGGCCCCTCGGAGCTGCTGTGCGTACGGGTGCTGCCCGCGCTCGTCCCGCTCGTCGCGGACGGCGTTCAGCTCCGGGTCGCCCAGGGACTGCCCGAGCCGCTCCTCGAGGAGATGCGGGCCGGTCGCCACGACCTGGTCATCGCCACCCGGCGGCCCCGCGGCCGGGCGCTGGAGTCGGTGCCGCTCGCCGACGAGGAGTACCTCCTGGTCGCGAGTCCGGCCTGGGCCGAACGCCTCGCCGGTCACCCCGAGGCGGACGATCCGGGCGCCTTCCTCCGAGAGGTGCCCATGGTGACGTACGCGGAGGACCTGCCGATCGTCCGCCGCTACTGGCGCACCGTGTTCGGCAGGCCGCTCACCGCCCGTGCCGCCGTCACCGTGCCCAACCTGTACGCGGTGCTCTCGGCGGTCAACGCGGGCGCCGGCTTCAGCGTGCTGCCCCGTTCACTGTGCCAGGAGTACCTCGACTCCGGCCGTCTCGTCCTCCTCCACGCCCCGCAGGAGCCGCCGCTCAACACCCTGTTCCTCGTCCAGCGGCCCGGCGCCGAGGCCAACCCCGACGTGGTCCGGGTACGGGACGCTCTCCAGCGCACTGCCCGCGGCTGGTAGCGGCCGCGTCGTACGCCTCCCGGACCCGTCGGTCGCTGACGTGCCGGGCCAGGACGGCGGCGCCCAGGCACAGGGCGGCCAGGGTGAGAAAGGCGATGCGGTCGGCGAAGGCGGTGCCGGTGCCGGCCGGTGGGACGAGCGAAGCCGTCAGGGTCCCGGCCAGGGCCACTCCGAAGGCGCCGGCGGTCTGCCGCTGCATGTTGAGGAGGGTGGTGGCATCGGCCGTACGGGCGGGCGGGATGGTGACGAAGGCTGCGTTCTGGGCGCTCGCGAAGAGCAGGCCGACGGAAGTCCCGAGCAGGTACATCGACGGGTACAGGGCGAACGGGTGCGGGGCGGCCGTCAGGATCGCCAGGAGAACGATGATCAGCGCGGCTCCGGCGCCGCCCGCGGCCATCAGGCGGCGGGGGCCGACCCGGTCGTGGAGGCGGGGCACGAGCTGGGAGGCGGTCAGCATGCCGAGCGCCTCCGGGAAGGTGGCCAGGCCCGAGTGGAGCGCGTCGTAGCCCAGGTCGGTCTGCAGGAACTGGGGATAGAGGTACAGCACCCCCATGAACGCCGCGCCCGTCGGCAGCAGGACCAGCTGGGTCGTGCGGAACAGCTGGTCCTCGGCCACCCGCAGATCGATCATCGGGTGGGCGGCCCGCAGCTCCCACGGAACGAACGCGGCGAGAAACGCCACACCGCCCACCAGCGGAACCAGTGTGCCGGCGCTGCCCCAGCCCCGGTCCGGGGCGCCGGTGAGGGCGTACAGGACCGCCGCGAGCCCGCCGCCCGCGAGAACGAAGCCGGGCAGGTCGAAACGGGGTGCGCCCGGGCCGGGGAAGTCGGGCAGGACGGCCGCCCCGAAGAGCAGGGCGAGGACGCCGACCGGCAGGTTGACCAGGAACACCCAGTGCCAGGAGGCGGTGTCCACCAGCCAGCCGCCCAGGACCGGGCCGAGGGCCGGGGCGACGGCGGTCGGCAGCATGACGTACTGCTGCGCCCGCAGCCGCTCGGCCACGGGGAACGCGCGCAGCATCATCGTCATCCCGACGGGGGCGAGCAGACCGCCGCCGACGCCCTGCAGCACGCGGTACCCGGTGAGCGCTCCGAGCGAGCCGGCGGTGGCGCACAGCGCGGAGGCCACGGTGAACAGCAGCAGGGCGGTCAGCGCGGTGCGCCGGGTGCCGAAGCGGTTGCCGAGCCAGCCGGAGACGGGGATGAACACCGCGAGGGCCACCAGGTAGCCGACGTTGACCGAGCTCAGACCTGAGGTGTCGACGGCGAAGTCGCGGCCGATGGCCGGAAGGGCCACGTTGACGATGGTGGTGTCCATGATGGCCATGAAGTTCGCGGCGACGAACACCCCGCAGACGGCGACCTTCGCGGGGACCCGGTGACCGAAGCGCGGCCCGGTCGGCTGGGCGGAGCTCACCGGCCGTGGCGGAGCCAGTGGACCTGCTCCTCGGTGAGGGTGAGGCGGCGCGCCTGGAGGGAGTTGTCGATCTGGGCGGTGGTCCGCGCGCCGATGGACGGCCACACGCCGGGGTGGTGGAGGGTCCAGGCCAGGGCCACGGTCTCGGGCCGGGAACCGAGTTGTCCGGCGAGCTCCCGGCAGCGCTGCCGACGGGCTCGGTTGTCCACGGTGTCGTACGGATCGGGCTTGCCGTGGTGCTCTTTGGGTCCGGTGCGGGCGAAGTGACCGCGGGCCTGCGAGGACCAGCCGAGCAGGGGCAGCCGGTGTCGTCGTACGACGTCGAGCACGGCGGCGTCGGCGTGCAGGCTGCCTTCCAGCAGGGCCGGGTCGGGTTCGGCGAGGCTGAACTGGTAGCTGGCGACGGGCGTGTGGCCCCTCGCGACGAGTGCGGCGGCGAGCTCCGCCAGCCGCTCCGCCCGCCAGTTGGAGACGCCGACGCGGCGGACGTGTCCGGCGTCGACGAGGCTCACGAGGGTGTCCGCGAGCTCTGCGACGGGCCGGGTGGGGTCGTCGCAGTGGTAGAGGAGGACGTCGATGACGTCGACGCCGAGGTTGGCCAGCGCGGACCGCACGTGGGCGAGGACGGTGTCCCGGTCCAGCGGGATGTCACCGCCGGTCGTGTCGTGGCCGACCTTGGTGGTCACGCCCAGCGTGCCGGGGTTCGCGCGCAGCCACGCGCCGACCGCCGCCTCGGCCCGCCCGCCGGCGTAGCTGTGCGAGGTCTCCACCAGCAGCCCGCCGGCGTCGGCGAAGTGGGCGAGCCGCTCGGCGGTGGCCTCGGCGGGCTCCGCGCCGAACGGGCCCCCGAGGACGAAGCGGTGCGCGGCCGTCTCCAGGCCGTCCTCGTCGAGGAGCCCGTCGAGCAACTGCAGCGGGGAACGAGGCATCAGGCGTCGCCTCCGGGGACCCGCCGGAAGCCGTCGACGTCGGCGAAGGGCCGGGGCAGGTGCGGCCGGAGCGGAACCTGGAAGGTGTTGAGCATCATCGCGGACATGCTGAAGCTGCCGATGCAGCCGATCAGGTCCAGTACCCCGTCCTCGCCGAACAGCCCGATCGCCTCGGCGTAGGTGGCGTCCGTGACGAAGTGGTCGTGGAGCATCTCGTGGGCGAAGGCGTGGAAGACGCGCTCGTCCTCCGCCTTGAAGCCGGGGTCCTCGCCGCGCGCGAGGCGGTCGAGGCACTCGGCCGGGATGCCTTCCTCGACGGCCTGCTCGATGTGGGCGTTCCAGGCGGCCTGGCTGTCGAAGTGACGGCCGGCGATCAGCACGCTCAGCTCACGCAGCTTCTGCGGGAACCGGGACTCGTTGCGGCAGTACCGGCCGAGGTTCTCCACCCAGTGGGCGAGTTCCATGTTGCGTGCCCAGACGAGGAAGGGCGGGGGTGGTTCGACGCCGGGGCCGACGATGGTGTCGAGCAGTTCGGTCTGTTCGGGGGTGAGGCTGGTCAGCGGGGTCAGTCGCATGGTCGCGCTGCCTTTCAGGGGGAGGTGGATCACCGAGTCGTGGTCTGTGCTCACGGGCGACGACGGCGCTGGTCCGTCGGAGAGGCCCGCGCCCGGGGCAGGCCCGTCCGTGACCGCGGGCCGCGCCCGAGGGGCGTGCGGTCCCGCGGTCAGGACGGGTGTCGGGGGAGGCGCCCCGGGGCGCGGGCGGCCGCGCCGGCGGGCCGACGGCGAGGGCCTGTCGGCGACCGGGGGAAGGGGTGGTGGTGCGGCGACTCGGGCGGGGAACATCCCGGACGGGATGGTCAACCCGCTGGAGCAGGTGGACGGGGGTCGTCAGGCGGTGCGCCACCACGCGTAGTACTTGTCGCCGTAACCATCCATGATGTCCGCGTACTCGTGGTCCGCGTCCGGGAACTCGAAGAAGTCGTGCGGCACTTCGAGGTCGGTGAAGCGGGTGTCCAGGTCGCGGATGGTGGGTGCGAGGCGGGTGTCGAGCCGGCCGGACAGCAATCGGACCTGGCTGGTGCGGCGCAGTTCGGGGGCGCCCGCGAGGACCAGGCTCCAGGGGTGGCAGAGGTCGTAGTACTCCTGGTCGCCGAAGTAGGTGTTGTTGACCCGGTCCTCCGGCTCGTCCTTGAGGTCGCGCAGGATGGCGGGGGCGACCGCGGACACCTTGCCGAAGGTCTTCGGGTACTTCAGGCCCAGGTGCAGGGCACCGAAGCCGCCCATGGAGAAGCCCTCGACGGTACGGGCGGCGGCTTCGGGAATCGTCCGGTAGGTGTCGTCCATGTGCCGGACCAGGTCGAAGGCGGTGATCTGGGCGAGCGGGCGGGCGCCGTCCTTGGAGTCGACGTACCAGCCGATCGGCAGGATCTGCGGGACGACGACGATCGCCGGGGGCATGACCTCGCCCCGGATCGCCTTGTCGATCCGCGCAACCATTTCGGAACCCTGGCGGGCGTTGCCGAACCCGCCGTGCAGCCAGTAGATGACGGGGAAGCGTCGGTCGGGCTCGGTCTCGTACTGGGGCGGGAGGTAGAGCTGGTAGCTGCCCTGGGCGTCCGCGCTGCCGCGCGAGGGCTGCGGGTAGAGACCGAAGGTGGTGAGTTCCTGGTCCTCCTGGACCTCGTCGATCCACTGCTGTTCGATCTCTGCCATCTGTTGCGGGGTCGTGCGTACCTTGTGGACCTTCTCTGGCACGGGGGTTGTCCTCTCGGGGATGGTCGTGGTGCGGTTCCGGGGTCCTCCGAGGCAGGTGCGGCAGCCCTCCGACCCACCAACCCGGTGTTCCATTACGTGGAATGATGTATTCTGTTGTGGAACGCTCATCAGTGAAACCGTGCGACGGGAGCCTGTCAATGGCCGGGATCGAAACTTCCGAGGACTCACAGACGGGCGGCCGCGGGGGACGCAGCTCCAGCGCGGGCAACGCCACCGACAAGGCGCTCAACCTGCTGGAGGCCGCCTCGGCCCCCGGCTATCCGCACCGTCTGGGAGACATCGCGGCCACCGCGGGAGTGCCCAAGGCCAGTGCGCACCGCATCCTCCAGAACCTGGTGGGGACGGGTTTCCTGGCCTCCGACGGGGCCGGGAGCTACAGCCCCGGGCCGCGGATCCGCGCGCTCGCGGCCCGGATCACCCAGGGCTGCGAGGAGGACCAGGTGATGCGGGCCGAACTCGAAGTTCTGGGCCGGCGCATCGGCCACACCGTGCACATGGGCGTGCGGACCGGCGACGTGGTGACCCTGCTGGTCAAGGTGTCCGGGCCGAACGCGGTGCAGGACTCCTCCCGGGTCGGCCAGCAGCTCGCCCTGCACACCACCGCCATCGGCAAGTGCGTCCTCGCCGGTCTGGCCGACGCGGAACTCACCGCGCTGGTGGACAGGGTGGGTCTGGCACCGCGTACGGAGAGATCCCTCACCGGTCTCGCCGGACTGCGCGCGGAACTCGCCAAGGTGCGCGAGCAGGGTTTCGCCGTGGACGACGAGGAGAACGAACTGGGCGTACGCTGCCTGGCCGTACCGGTCCGCGACGCCAAGGGCGCGGTCGTCGGCGCGGTCAACGTCTCGACGATCACCTTCCTGGAGACGCGGGAGGCCCTGGTGGGCTGGGCCGACACCGTGCGTACGACGGCGGAAGCCCTGCACGGCCTGCTGGGCTGACGCCCGCCTGCACGACCCGCCTATACAACAGGGTCCGGTCTGTACACCAGTCCATGATCCGCACGCTTATCTTTCGCGGCCGGCACCCCATTCCCCTTGCACGGATGCTGGACAGCAGGGCCCCGTTTCATCAGGGTTACACCACTGGGCCGATCGCGTCTCGTCCGCACTGCGGCCGGAGGACGCCCAGGCCCCGGTTCACCGGCCAGCCCCCGGTGGACCGGCACCACCTCAGTACCTGAGCCTGATCCTCGCGAGCAGCGGGAGCACCTCCGGTTCGTCGCCGCTCATCCCTCTGGACCGCCGGTTCCGCACGGCCCGCTCCGGCCGGCACCGCACGACGGTCCCCCGCGACGCACCCGACCCTCCGCACCTCCCGGCCCTCCGCCGGCCGACTCGCACCCTCCGTGAACACGCGCAGGTGGCCCCCTCCTTTACGGGTGCCGCCCGGGCCCCGCGACCCCTCGTCCGCGCCCGGCACGTGCAGATGTTCCTCATCACACCCAGCTGCCCGCCTCCCGGCCCCCGTTGCCCTGGCGGACCTCCCGTGGCGCAAGGAGAAGTACATGCACTCCCTCGACTCCACCTCCGGCCGACTCACCCCGAGATCGCTCCGGACCGCCCGCACCGGCCTCGTCGCCGCGTGCGCCGCGCTCGCCCTGACCCTGACCGCCTGCGGCGGCGGCAAGAACGCGGCAACCGGCGCCCAGAGCACCGGCAAGGCGGTGCCCGGCGACATCCTGACCGTCGCCGAGCAGCAGGCCCCGCCCACCCTCAACCCGGGCAGCCTGGACCTCGGTTTCGTCGACTTCACGATGCTGTCGTACGAGTCGCTGTTCTACCTCTCCCCCGAGGGCACCGTGCAGCCGGCGCTGGCGAAGTCCTGGAAGTACGTGGGTTCCGGCAACACCGAGCTGTCGGTCACCCTGCGCTCGGGCGTGAAGTTCGCCGACGGCGAGGCGGTCACCGCCGACGCGGTGAAGGCCTCCCTGGAGTACGCGAAGAAGGCCCAGGGCAACCAGGCGCACTACCTGACGGACGCCACGATCACGGCTACCGGCCCGCTCACCCTCACCATCAAGCTGGCCAAGGCCAACCCGATCCTGCCGACCCTGCTGACGCAGTCGTACGGCATCGGCCAGATCATCAGCCCCAAGGGCCTGGCGGGCGCGTCGAGCCTGACGCCGACCAAGACCAGCCAGGGCGCGGGTCCCTACATCTACCAGCCGTCCGACAGTGTGGCCGGCGACCACTACACGTACACCGCCAACCCCGGCTACTACGACAAGTCCAAGCAGCACTACAAGAAGATCGTGATCCGGATCGTGCAGAACGGCCAGACCGCGGTCAACGCCATGAAGACCGGCCAGATCGACGTCTACAAGGGCGACTACACCTCCGCCGCCTCGGCCAAGGCCGCGGGCATGTCCACCGTCGGCCTCCCCGTGATCCTCCAGGGGCTGAGCCTGATCGACCGCGAGGGCGAGGTGTCCAAGCCGCTCGGCGACGTCCGGGTCCGCCAGGCGATCAACTACGCCATCGACCGGGACGCCGTCACCAAGGCCCTGCTCGGCTCGGCCGGGACACCGACCGTGCAGACCGTCATCAAGGGCGGCGACGGCTACTCGGAGGAGATGGCGAAGGAATACCCCTACGACCCGGCGAAGGCCAAGCAGCTGCTCAAGGAGGCCGGTTATGCGGACGGCTTCACGCTGCCCGTCCTCGCCGCCACCTTCGTCGGCTTCGACACGATGGCCGAGGCGATCGCCGGCCAGCTGTCCAAGGTCGGCATCAAGGTGAAGGTCACCGCGGTCACCAGCATCACCTCGTTCGTGGAGAACCAGACCAACCACAAGTACCCGGCCGTCTCCGGCGGGTTCACCGAGGAACCGATGTACCTGGAGGGCCTCGACCTCTTCATGCCCGGCTCGAAGGTCTTCAACGGCTTCGGCAGCACCGCCCCCGAGCTGACCGAGCTGTTCGACAAGGCGGCCGCCGCCGAGCCCGCCGAGCGCGCGAAGCTCGACCAGCAGATGCAGGAGTACCTGGTGAAGAACGCCTGGTACGCCCCGGTCGCCTTCACTCCCGTCAACTACTACGTCCGGCCCGGCGTCGGCGGGGTGAAGGTCAGCGCGGGCGCCCCCTTCGTGAGCCCGCTGGCCATCTACGCCACCAAGTAAGCGCTCCGGGCGGCCCCCGGCCTGACCACGGGGGCCGCCCGGCCCGAGAAAGGAGTGAGGTGAGATGCACAGGATCCTCTTCCGCTGGCTCGTCGGCGCGGTTCCCGTGGTGTTCGGCGTGACCGTGCTGACGTTCGTCCTGACCAGCCTGGTCCCCGGCGACCCCGGCCGCACCATCCTCGGTGCGAACGCGAGTCCCGCCCAGGTCAAGGCGCTCGACACCCAGCTCGGCCTCGACCATCCGCTGCTGGTCCGCTACTGGGACTGGCTGACCGCCGCCCTGCACGGCGACCTCGGCGACTCGATCACCTCCGGCGTCCCGGTGAGCGACCAGCTCAGCTCCCGCCTGGGCACCACGCTGTCACTGATCGGCGGCGCGATCCTGGTCGCCGCCGTCGCCGGCGTCGCCCTCGGTGTCCTCAGCGCGCTCAAGGGCGGCTGGCTGGGACGGGCCGTGGACGGCATCGCGCTGGTCGGCCTCGCGGTCCCGAACTTCTGGTTCGGACTGGTGCTGATGACCGCGTTCGCCGTGCAGTTGCCGCTCTTCCCCGTCTCGGGGTACGTGCCGTTCACCGACTCCCCGGTGCAGTGGTTCGAGTCCCTGGTCCTGCCGGTGCTCACCCTCGGGGTGCCGGCCACCGCGCCGGTCGCCAAACAGACCCGGGACGGCGTGCTCACCCAGCTCGACCGGGAGTACGTCCGGGTGCTGCGCGCCCGGGGCGTCCCGGAACGCTCGGTGATCTTCCGGCACGTGCTGCGCAACGCGGCCGCACCGATCGTCACCGTCCTCGGCGTGGTCGTGGTGACCCTGTTCGGCGGGACCGTGCTCGCCGAGACCCTGTTCGTCATGCCGGGCCTCGGCGGCCTGGCGGTGACCGCCGCACAGACGCAGGACATCCCGATGGTCCAGGGTGTCGCGCTCGTCTTCACGGTCACCGTGATGCTGATCAACCTCCTGATCGAAGTGGTGTACGCGATGCTCAACCCGAAGGTGCGGACATGAGGGCCCCGGCGATCGAGCGCGGGACGGCGTCCGGGAGCGGCGGCCCTCGACGGGGTGCGACACGGCGTGGGTTCACCGCCCGGCTGCTGCGCAAGCCCGCCGCGGCCCTCTCCGCCGGCTACCTCCTCCTCGTCGTCCTGGTCACCGTCCTGGCGGGCCCGCTCGCTCCCTACGACCCCGACGAGCAGGACCTGACCGCGGCCCTGCAAGGCCCCAGCGGTGCGCACTGGCTGGGCACCGGCGAACTCGGCCGCGACGTGCTCAGCCGGCTGATGCACGGCGGGCAGATCACCCTGCTCGGCGTGCTGATCACCCTGGCCGTCTATCTGCCCCTCGGTGTCCCGGCCGGGATGGTCGCGGGCTACCGGGGCGGCTGGTTCGACCGGCTCGTCCTCAAGAGCGCCGACCTGATCTCCGCCGTCCCCGTGATCATCGTCCTGCTGGTGGTCCTGTCGGTCTTCACCGACAACGAGAGCGCGGCCATGGCCGCCAACGGCCTGCTCGGCGCTCCCCTGCTGGCCAGGGTCGTACGCTCGGCGACGCTCGGGGTGAAGGAGGAGCTGTACGTCCGGGCGGCGGTGGCGGGCGGCATCCGCGACCGGGTCATCATCCGGCGCCACGTCCTGCCGCGGGTCACCGGAGTGGTCCTCGTCCAGGCCTCGGTGTTCGGCGCCTACGCCGTGCTCCTGGAGACCGGGCTCGGCTTCCTCGGCCTCGGCACCACCCGGGCCAGCTGGGGCAGCATGATCGCCGAGGCGTCCAAGAACATCGGCACCGACCCGTGGCTCCTGGTCCCCTCCGGCTTCATGATCATCAGCTTCATCCTCGCGCTCGGCCTGCTCAGCGACGGCCTGCGCGACACGCTCGCCGAACGGTACGCGCCCCCGGCCGACAAGCCGCCGTCCCGCCGCATGGGCCGACCGCGGGGAGCCACGCCGGAACCGGTGCGGGCCGAGGTCACGGGCACGGTCACAGACACCGACGCGGACGCGGACACGGACACGGACACGGACACCCCGCGGATGATCGAGGAGCCCGACCCCGACGCGCTGCTGTCGGTGCGCGGTCTGACGGTGTCCCTGCGCATCGAGGGCACGCCCACCGAGGTCGTCCGGGACGTGTCGTTCGACCTGCGGGCCGGCGAAGTCCTGGGCATCGTGGGCGAGACCGGTTGCGGCAAGACCGTCACGGCCACCTCGCTGCTGGGCATGCTGCCCGCCGGCGGCGCGATCACCTCCGGCACCGTCCTCTTCGAGGGCGCCGACCTCGCCCGTGCCGATGCCGCCGCGCTGCGCCGCGTCCGGGGCCGTCGTATCGGATGGATATCCCAGGACCCCATCTCCGGTCTCGACCCGTCCTTCACCGCCGGTGCCCAGGTCGCCGAGGTCGTGCGCCTGCACACCGGCTGCTCCCGCAAGCAGGCCCGGGAGCGCACCCTGGAGCTCTTCGCGAAGGTACGGCTGCCCGACCCGGGCCGCGTGGCCAGCAGCTACCCGCACCAGCTCTCCGGCGGTATGGCCCAACGGGTCGGCATCGCCGCCGCGTTGGCGGGCGACCCCGCCCTGGTGATCGCCGACGAGCCGACCACCGCTCTCGACGTGACCGTGCAGGCCGAGATCCTCGACCTGCTGCGCGAACTGCGGGCGGGCGGCACCTCCGTCATCCTCATCACCCACGACTGGGGTGTGCTGGCCGACCTGTGCGACCGGGCGGTGGTGATGTACGCCGGCGAGGTCGTCGAGGAGGCCGAGGTCACCGACCTCGTCACCACGCCCGCGCACCCGTACACGGCCGGCCTGCTGGGGTCCGACCCCCACCACGCCCTGCCGGGGCAGCCGCTGCCCGCCGTGGAGGGCGCGGTGCCGCCCCCGACCCAGTGGCCGGTCGGCTGCCACTTCCAGAACCGCTGCCCGCGGGTGACCGACGCCTGCAAGGAGAAACCCGTCGTGATCTCCCACCTGGTCGAACTGGAACGGTCGACGCGATGCATCCGCCCGCTCGAACTGATCGGAGGAGGAGCACATGAGTGAGCTTCTTCGGGTGCGCGGCCTGGACGTCACCTACCGCCGCTCCCGGCGGCACGGCGGCGACGTCAGCGCCGTACGCGGCGTGGACCTGACCGTGGGCCGCGGCGAGACCGTCGGCCTGGTCGGCGAGTCCGGCTCCGGCAAGTCGACGATCGGCTCCGCCGTACTGGGGCTGGTACCGGTGACCGGCGGCAGCGTCGAGTTCGACGGCGCCGACATCACGCACGGCACCCGCGCGGACCGCCGGATGCTGGCCCGCCGGATGCAGGTGGTCTTCCAGGACCCGTACGGCTCCATGAACCCGGCGCACACGGTCGGCGACACCCTCGCCGAAGCTCTCCGCCACAACCTGGGCCTGCCCGCGGAAGAGATCCGCGAGCGCGTCCTGCGCGCCCTCGACGACGTCGGTCTGCCGCCCGGCGCCGCCCACCGCTACCCGGCCGCCTTCTCCGGCGGGCAGCGCCAACGCATCGCCATCGCCCGGGCGTTGGTCATGGAGCCGGACTTCGTCGTGTGCGACGAGGCGGTCAGCGCCCTCGACCTGTCCGTGCAGGCGCAGGTCCTCAACCTGCTGGCCCGTCTCAAGCAGACCCGGGGCCTGAGCTACCTCTTCATCTCCCACGACCTGGCCGTGGTGCGCTACCTCAGCGACACCGTCGTCGTCCTGTACGCCGGCCGGGTCGTCGAGCGCGGCCCGGCGGCCCTGGTCGCCGACCACCCCTCCCACCCCTACACCCGGGCGCTGCTGGCCGCCGCCCCGGTCCCCGACCCGATCGTCCAGCGGCGCCGCCAGGCCGAGCGGCGCCTCGCGAGCACGACCGTCCCGGCCGGCCCGGTGGCCGGGGGTGTCGGCGCGGGCTGCGCCTTCGCCGCCCGCTGTCCGTTCGCGCAGGAGATCTGCCGGTCCGACCAACCCGAACTGGTGGAGCACGACGGGGTCGCCGTCGCCTGCCACCGCCGCGACGAGATCGCCGCCGGTACGGCCGTGCCCCTGCGGTCCCCGGCCGGAGCCGCCTGACCACCCAGCGGGCTCCGCCCGACCACCCGGCAGGCCTTGCCTCTCCCACCACCCCCGCCTCACAAGGAACTCGATGACCGCCACCGCCCCCGCCTCCACCACCTCCTTCGACATCGCCGTACTCCTGCCCGACGGCAGGCACCTCATCGCCGGCGAGTGGGTCCCCGCCCGCTCCAAGGCCGTACTGGAAGTCATCGACCCCGCCACGGGCGCCCTGCTCGCCCGGGTGCCCCGCGGCACGGCCGAGGACATCGACGACGCCGTACGCGCCGCCGAGGAGGCGCTGCCCGCCTGGCGCGACACCAGCCCCGCCGTGCGCGGCGAACTCCTCTACCGCTGGGCCGAGTTGGTGCGCGAGCACGACGACGACATCAACCGGCTGGAGGCCATGGAGGTCGGCCACCCCGTCGGCCCCTCCCCGATCGCCGCCCGCCTCACCTACCTCGCGGGCAAGGCCGACAAGGTCTTCGGCGACACCCTGCCGACCCGCTCCCCCGACCTGCTCGGCCTGACCCTGCGCGAGCCGTACGGCGTCGTCGGCGCGATCATCCCCTGGAACGCGCCCGGCCCCATGACCGTCTTCAACACGGCCGCGCCGATCGCCGCCGGCAACACCGTAGTCCTCAAGCCGGCCGAGGACGCCCCGCTCACGGCGCTGTACCTGGCCCGGCTCGCGCAGGAGGCGGGGATCCCGCCGGGCGTCCTCAACGTCGTCACCGGATACGGCGCCGAGGCCGGTGCGGCGCTGCCCGCGCACCCCGGCATCCGCAAGATGAGCTTCACCGGCTCGCCCGCCACCGGCACCGCCGTGATGGAGGCCTGCGCCCGCAACCTCATACCGCTGCAACTGGAGTTGGGCGGCAAGTCCCCCCAGATCGTGCTGCCCGACGCCGACTTGGCGAAGGCGGTGCCGGCGATCGTGCGCAGCATCGTCATGAACAGCGGCCAGGTGTGCGCGGCCGGCTCCCGCGTCCTGGTGCACCCCTCGCTCCACGACCGGCTCGTGACCGAGGTCGCGGACGCCTTCCGCGCCGTCCGGGTCGGGCTGTGGGACCAGCCCGTCGACATGGGGCCGCTCATCAACGCCCGCCAGGAGAAGAGGGTCCTGGACTACCTGGCCGTCGGACGCGAAGAGGGTGCCGAAGTGGTCGTCGGCGGCGGCAAGCTGACCGGAGCGCCGTACGACGACGGGTACTTCGTCGAACCGACCCTCTTCGACCGGGTCCGGCCCGGGATGCGCATCGCCCAGGAGGAGATCTTCGGCCCGGTGCTGTCCGTGCTCACCTACGAGGACGAGGAGGAGGCCGTCGCCATCGCCAACGGCACCCGCTACGGCCTCACCGCCACCGTCTGGACCCAGGACGTCGGCCGCGCCGTACGCCTGGCCCGCCGGGTCCAGGCCGGCCAGATCGCCGTCAACACCCTCGGCGACGGCGGGCCGGCCGGAGCCATCGGCGCCCCCTTCGGCGGCTACAAGCACAGCGGCTTCGGCCGCTCCATGGGCCCCGACTACCTGGAGGACTGGACGCAGGTGAAGTGCGTGGTCATCAACGCCGGCTGACGCGGGCGGCCCTGCGCCGCGAACCGCCGGACGGCATGCCGCCGGACGCGACCGTTCACGGGCCTTGAGGCGATCACGACCTACTGACCGCCCTGGCCCTCCGGTCGAACTCCCGGTTGAGCAAGGGCAGGAGAACGCTGCCGAACCGGGCCAGGGCGCGGGTGCCCGCGTCCGGGCAGATCACGAAGCGCCTTCGCTCGACGCCGTCCACGATGGCCGCCGCGACCCGCTCCGCGGTGAGCGGCTTGATCGTCCCACCGACCGCGCGGGTCTCGGCCGGCTTCCACTGGTTCTCCTCGGCGAGCTGCGGGGTGTCCACGTCCGGCGGGAAGACGACCCCGACGTGCACCCCGTGGGGCGTCAGCTCGGCCCGTACCGACTCCAGCAGCCCGCGTACGGCGAACTTGGCCGGTCCGTAGGCGCTGTAGCCGAAGATCCCGATCAGCCCGGCGGCCGACGAGACGGCGACGACGCTGCCGTGCCCGCGCTCCACCATGCCGGGGGCCACGGCCCGGATCGCGTACAGCGTGCCGAAGTAGTCGACGTCCATCATCTGCCGGAAGACCTCGTCGGGCAGTTCCAGGAAGTGCCCCGGGCGAGCGAGCCCCGCCGACGTGACCAGGACGTCGCAGGGCCGGCCCTGCTCCTCCTCCAGCTCCCCGATGGCACGGGTGAGGGACGCCTGGTCGGCCACGTCGGCCGCCCGCGCGGCGGCCGACAGCTCCTTCGCGGCCTCGCCCAGCCGTTCCGGCCCCCGCGCGATCAGCGACACCTTGGCCCCGCGGGCCGCGAACAGCCGGGCGGTGGCCAGCCCGATACCACTCGATCCGCCCGTCACGATCACATGTTCCGAACCGGCGTCCGACGAACGGGAGTTCCGCAGTCTCATGGCCGGGAGCGTATCGAAACGACCCACCATCGGCAGGGAACCCCTGATACCGGGTACGGTGCACCGATGTCGGCGATCAAGAAGTTCCAAGTCACCTTCGACTGCGCGGATCCCGAGCGCCTCGCCCGCTTCTGGTGCGAGGTGCTGGGGTACGTCGTACCGCCTCCTCCGGAGGGGTTCACCACCTGGGACGATTTCGACCGCACCCTGCCTCCCGAGAAGCAGGGATCGTGGGCCGCCTGCAGTGATCCCTCGGGCGTGGGCCCGCGCCTGTACTTCCAGCGTGTCCCGGAAGGCAAGGTCGTCAAGAATCGGGTGCACCTCGACGTCCGGGTCGGCACCGGGCTCGTGGGGGACGAGCGCCTCGCCACGCTCGAAGCCGAGTGCGCACGGCTGGTCGCGCTCGGCGCGACCCACGTGCAGACGCTGTACGCCGACGAGGAGAACGAGTCGTGCATCCCGATGCTGGACATCGAGGGCAACGAGTTCTGTATCGACTGAGCACTCTGTCAGCCGGGGAGGCGGGGAAGCGGGGAGCCACCTCCCTCGGGCCTCTCCGCCAACAGGTCCTGGTCGTGATCAGGTTGCCCGATCACTACCCTGCATGAGTGCTCTCATACGACGAATTGACTTCACCGGAACGTGAGTTGTGGGACGCGTTCCCCGAGGGACGCCGGGTGGACCTGCGTACGGGCGTTCCCGAGGACGACCGTGTCGTCGAGGGCGGGCAGTGGGGTGCGGGGCGGACGGTTCGGGCCGCCGTGATCGTGGCGCTCCTTCTGGGCATGAACACCACGCAGCCGGGCGCCGTCGCCTGCCTGAGGCTCGCCGGGGCGAGGATAACCGGGCCCCTCGATCTGGCCGGCGCGCAGATCGGCCAGTCCCTCTGGTTCGAGGACTGCTGGTTCGAGGAACCGGTGAACCTGTTCGGGGCGTCGACACGGACGCTCGTGATCACCGGCAGCCGGGTACCCGGCATCGACGCCGGGTCGGCGCGCATCGAGGGAAACGTCGACCTGCGCCGCTCACTCCTGGAGAGCGGCGCTTCCTCGCCCTTCAACCACGACATCACCGCCTTGTCGCTCACCAACGCCCGGGTGACCGGCGGAGTGGTCCTCAACAGGGCCGAGGTCAACGCGCCCGGAGGTTGGGCCGTGGCCGCCGGTGGCCTGGTCATGGAAGGGGGCGTCTTCTGCCGGGGCGGGTTCCTCGCACGAGGTGAAGTGCGTCTGCTGGGTGCTCAGTTGCCTGGCGGACTGTTCATGCAGGGCGCACATCTGACGGAGCCCGGGCCACGTGGAGTGGCGCTCGCCCTGGACAACGCCGTGGCCTCGACACTCGACTTCTCCGGCGGGTTCACCGCGAACGGGACCGTACGGCTGCAGGGCACCCGGGCCTCGGGCACCCTGACCTTCGAAGGAGCCGTCCTGAACGGACCGCCCGACGCCCAGGGCCCCTCCTTGGTCGCTCCGCTGATGCAGGCCGTCGACTTCGACTTCACCCTCGCCCGGCCACCGTCCGGCACCGTGGACCTCCAGGGCGCACAGGTGTCCCACCTCCACGACGGCGAGCACAGCTGGCCGGAGGTGGTGGAGCTGGACGGCTTCGTCTACGGCTCCATCAAGGTGGACGAGGCGGCCGGACGGCGGGAGGCAGCGCGCCGGCGGAACTCCGTGCCCCACCGTGTGGCGTGGATACGACGCTGCCCCGGCTACAACCCCCAGCCCTACGAGCAGTTGGCGAGCTGGTACCGGAAGGCCGGTCACGACGACGAAGCCCGCCGCGTGCTCCTGGCCAAACAGCGCCATCGGCGTCGAACCCTGCCATGGGCCGCGCGCGCGTGGGGGCACCTGCTCGACGTGACCGTCGGCTACGGCTACCGCCCCTGGCTGGCCGGCGTCTGGCTCCTCGCGTTGACCTTGCTGGGCGCGCTGTCCTTCAGCACGGACGCCCCCAAGCCGGTTCAACGAGGCGAAGGCGCCCCGTTCCAACCCCTGGTCTACACACTCGACCTCTTGATCCCCATCGGCGGCCTGGGCCAGCGCACCGCCTGGTACTGGCCGAACGCCAGCCTCCAGTGGCTGGCCTACCTGCTGATCGCCTTCGGCTGGGTCCTGACGACCGCCGTCATCGCGGGTGTCACGCGCGCACTGCAGAAGAGTTAGTCGGTCCTAGGCAACTGCGGCAGAGGCTGACTGGCTGACTGGCTCACGGGAAGATCCTCTCCCGACGTACCGCCCGCCGACACCCACAGGCCCGCGCGGCGGGCAACCCCTGCCCGGGCACCCGCCCCCCGCTCAAGGACGTCCTCGGCGCGTACGTCGCCCTCGGTGCCCGAGCGGTGCCCCGGCCTCCCGGACCGGTCAGACCGAGGTCTGCGCTCCGCGCAGCGCGCTGACCGCGTCGGGATCGCCGGCCGGCTCGCGAGTGCCGGGCAGCGTGCGCCTGGTCATCCCCGTGGCGATGACCAGGCGCTCGAACGAACGCCGCGCACCGCGATCCGTCACCACTCGACGCCCGGCCAGGTCGAGGCCCTCCGCCCGCAGCCCCGGCATTCCCCGGCTTCCGGTTGTGCTCACCGCCTGGGTCGATGAAGCGGCGTTCGCCGAGGCCGAGCCGGGTCAGGTGTCGGCTGACAGTTCGCCGGTTGATCACAAACCCGGTGCTCACAGGTTCGTCGGTGATCCGTTGCACGGACCACGTGCGCTCGCGGCGCCGGGACTCGATCTGCTCGATGACCCATGCTGGAATCGCGTTGGGACGTGTCCGGCACCGGTTCACGAGCCGCCTACGGCCCTCGACGCTCAGGGGCGCATTCGCCTGGGGCACTCGTCGTCCTCTCGAAGTCGGACGACGGCAGGCGCGACACCTGTCGTGCGCGCCTGCCGCATTGCGGCCTTTCAGCCCCGCGGGGCGACGCGGATTCGGTTCCCGTCAGGATCGGCTGCGAGGAAGGTCAGCCCGAACCCCGCATCATGCGGCTCGCGCAGGATCGTGACCCCCTTGGAATTCCACTGCTCAAAAGTCGCGTTGAGCTCGTCGGGTCCACCGTCGACGGCCAGGCAGACCTCACTGGTGCGCGGGACGTCCGGTGACAGATCCTCGAACTGGCCGGACCACAGACCGAGGTCAGCGCCTGGCCCGAGGTCGAAGGTGATGTATCCCGAAGTCTCGAACGAGGGGCTCATGCCGAGGAGGTCGCCGTAGAAACGAGCTGCGGCGGGAGCGTCGTTCACGTAGACGATGGACACGACGGATGCGGTCATGGTCGTTCCTTCTCACAGGTCGGAGGTACGCATCCAGCAGCCTGACCGGGATATGCGCCGCATCATGTCGCAATTCCTGAATAAATGTGCGTGTGACCCCGGATCGCTTCTTCACCCTGATGCTGCTCCTCGAATCGAGGGATGCCGTGACCACACAGGAACTTGCCTCAGCGCTCGGCGTGTCCCTTCGAACCATCACCCGAGACCTGAACTGGCTCCGCGACGCCGGTCTGCCGGTGACCGCACACCGGGGCCGCCTCGGAGGCGTGACCATGCTGCCCGGGTCCGGGCTCGACCTCACGCGGCTCACACCGGGCGAGCGTGATCATCTGTCGCTCACCGGGCTGGACGAGAAGCAACGTGCGGAGCTCGACGCATCGGCCGAAAGCCGGCGCGCGCTCTCCAAGATCGCCGCTGCACAGCCACATCGAGTTCATGAGCTCCTGCCGCTCACCGACGTAGTGCACGTCGACAGCCGTCCCTGGCGTCAGGCACGAGCTTCCGGCACGACTCCGGCTTCGCTGATCGGCGCAGTGCGGCGAGGCCGCCGGCTACGGATCGACTACGACAGCCCACGCGAGTCATGCCCACGCGACCTGGTCGTGGATCCCTACGGGCTGTTCGCCAAGGCCGGCGTCTGGTACCTCGTCGCCGACCGTGCCCGAGTGCCACGGCTGTACCGACTCGAACGGATCACGACGTGGAGAGAAGTCGACCAGCCACGACGGATCCGCGAGAGCCAGACCCTGGCCACCGTCGCCGCAGCGCTCGTTGACCAGTGGGAGCACAACCACGCGATAGAGGTCAGCGCCACCATCGACCAGACCCAGATCGAGCGAGCGCAACGGATCTTTGGCCTACGACTCGTCCCGGACGACCATGAAGAGTCCGCCACCGGCCGCAAGGTGACGATCCGCTTCCTGCATCTGGAGGACGTGCGGGCACTACTGCCGTTCGGGAGCGCGATCACTGTGCACGGCCCCACCGAAGCCAGGGCTCATCTCCGCGACCTCGCCACCAGTCTTGCCCACCACTATGCGCCGTCACCGACGTCCTGACCCGCAACAACCAGCCGGCAGCGGCGCCACGGCGCAGTCCGAACCGGCCACCGCCCCGGTCCCTCATCGGTGGTGCGGCGAGGTCAGATAGTGCTGCCTGAGGAGCTCCCTTCCGTAGTCGTTGCCGTTGGGGGTGCGGATGATCGAGTGGACGTGCATCTGGGTGGGCACACCGTCGGTGCCGCCGTAGGCGCCGCGCAGTGGGCCCGGCGCCTGGCAGTCGACCTCGACCCAGACGACGGGGCTGTGCACCCGCACATAGAAGGCGTCGTCCTCTCCGGTGCCGCCCGCCCACGTGACGTACGTGTCGTCGAGGTACTTGCGCACCTCCGCCATCCGTACCTTCGCGGCGTCCGCCTTCGCCCGGCCCACGAAGGCCTCGACGATGCCCAGGAGCTTCTTCTTCTGGGCGGGGTCGAGAGCGTTGCCGCGCAGGCCCTCGTACGCCTGCACCGTGTTGTCGGAGAAGGCGCCGGCCTTCATCGACTCGCTGGTCTTGGTCGACGAGGCGATGGCGACCTTCTGCTGCACGTCGGTCAGGGAGTCGATGAAGGCCAGGCTCGCGGCGACCTCCTCGTGGCAGACCGTCACCGTCTCGCCGTCGATCTCCATCGTCGTCGGCTCCGACCCCCAGAAGCAGGGACTCATCACGACCTGGTCGCCCAGCACGAAGTAGTTGATGACGAGGTGGTGGCCGTCGAACTGGAAGCCCCAGGGCTCGGTCTCGGACGGGGTGCCCATCAGCGTCCAGTAGTAGGCGTCCTCGTTGAAGGAGGTGGTGTTGCCGATCGCCTCACCGGCCGCCTGGTTGATCTTGCGGATCTTCTCCGTGGTCTCCAGACCGTCCGCGCTCAGGGCCGACTTCAACAGGGCCTTGCCGAGCGCCATCTGGTCATCCGTCAGGTCGGCGAGAGAGACGCCCTGGCGCGCGTAGGAGTCGACGTTGCTCCACAGCCGCCACTCCGTGGAGTGGACCGTGAACTGCGTCGAGGTCTTCTGAGTGTCGGTCAGACCGGCCAGGAAGGCGTTGGCGGCCGAGACGACCGGTACGGTGGTCACACCCGTGCGGTGAATCGTGAACAGGTCGTCGATCCGGCTGCCGTCGGTGGTGAGGCCGAAGAACTCCTCGGTGATCGACTGGTTGCCGGGGCCGCCGGTCCCGCCGCCCGGACCACCGCTGGGGGGACCGCTCGGGCTGGGGCTCGCCGAGGCGTCGGCCGTGCCGGTGGAGTCGTCGGCCGTCGCGGCCCAGGCGCCCGCGCCGCCCATCGTGACGAGCGCGGTGGCGCCGCTCGCGAAGAACACCCTCCGCATGAAGTTGCGACGGCTCGCAAGGGCGGCGCCCGCGTGATCGGAGTCGGGCTCCCGGTCCTTCGGCTGTGCGGCGTCGAGCTCGGGCATCGTCGCTGAGTCCCTTCGTCGTGGCACGTCCCTGGTGAACGGCCGTGGAATCACGACTCTGGGACCCCGACCTTAGCCAGGCCTTAGTCGCAAGAGCGGCCAAGCTGCCCGAATCGGGCGCTGACAAAGCTCTGACCTGCGCATCTGTGGGGACGCTGAGAGTTCGTCAGGCCCACGCGAGCCGACGCCGCGGCGCCGCCCGGCCACGAGAGCAGTCAGCGGCCGACGGCAGCGGAGGTGGCGCGCGAAGAAGTACGCGTCGCGGGCAGCCGCACGGAGAACTCCGTACCCCCCGACGCGCTTTCGACCCCGATGTGCCCGCCGTGCGCCTGGGTGATCGCGGCCGCGATGGCCAGCCCCAGGCCGGAGCCGCCGGTGGCCCGCGTGCGGGAGGCGTCGGCACGGGTGAAGCGTTCGAAGACCGAGGGCAGCAGGTCCGCGGGGATCCCCGGGCCGTCGTCCTGGACGCGGATCACACAGCCCGCCTCGGTGGCTTCCACGACGACGGTGACCTTGGTGCCCGCCGGCGTGTGCACACGTGCGTTGGCCAGCAGGTTGGCCACCACCTGATGCAGCCGGGCCTGGTCGCCGACGACCGTCGCGGGCGCGTCGAGGCGCAGGGAGAGCTGCCACTCGTGGTCGACACCGACCGCCCGCGCGTCCCACACCGCCTCCGCCACCAGGGTCGCGAGGTTCACGTCCGTCAGCTGCAGGGGTCGTCCCTCATCGAGGCGGGCGAGCATCAGCAGGTCCTCGACCAGCCCCGACATACGGGCCGACTGGGCGGAGACACGACGCCAGGCCAGCCCGGGCTCGATACGCTCGTTCCCGCGGTTCATGAGTTCCGCGTACCCCGCGATCGAGGCGAGCGGTGTGCGCAGCTCGTGGCTCGCGTCGGCGAGGAAACGCCGCATGCCGTCCTCGACACGCTGGCGTTCGGCGAGCGAGTACTCGACGTGGTCGATCAGCCGGTTGAGCGCGTCCCCGACCTGTCCGGCCTCCGTGCCCGGGTCGGTGTCCGGGCCGGGGACGCGGGTCAGCGCGCCCACCTCGCCGCGGTCCAGCGGCACGCGCGCCACCTCGACCGCGGTGGCCGCGACCCGCCCCAGCGGGCGCAGCTGGCGCCTGATCACCACCGCCGAGACACCGGCGGCCGCGGCGAGTCCGAGAGCGGCGATCACGGCCTCGGCCAGGACAAGGCCGTCGATCATGCGCTGTACGTCGCCCATGGGGAGCCCGGCCAGCACCGGGACGCCGTCGCCGGCGAGTGCGGTCAGCCGGTAGGTGCCGAGGCCCGGAACGGTACGGGTGTGCAGGGCGCCGTCGGCGGTGATTCCGGCGAGGGCCTCCCGCTGGGCGGCCGTCAGGACCCGCTGACGGCCGTCCCCGGTGACCACCTCGGCGGCGAGCACGCCTCCGCTGTCGTCGAAGCGGGCGGCGAGTGTGCCGACCGGCTGTCCGCGTTCGTTGAGGAACCCGAGATCGGTGGCGCCGCCCGGCCTGCGCTGCAGTCCGCCCTGGCTGCGCGCGGCCGCGTCGGTGACCCGCTGGTCCAGGTCCCCCAGCAGGTAGACGCGTTGCACGACGACCGTGGTGAGCGCCATGACCCCGCACACGACGACCATGGTCACGGAGATGAAGAACACCAGCCGGGCCCGGAGCGAACGCCCCCGTCCGCGGGTGCCGTCGTGCGTCGCGATGTCCTTACTCCGTGGCCTTGATCGCATAACCGACTCCGCGCACCGTGTGGATCATCCGCCCCCGCCCCTTGTCGATCTTCGAGCGCAGACTGTGGACATAGACCTCGACCAGGTTTCCCTCGCCGTCGAACCCGGCGTTCCACACGTGGTCGAGGATCTGCGCCTTGCTCAGCACCTGGTGCGGGTGGCGCATGAGGAACCACAGCAGGTCGAACTCCTTGGCCGTGAGCTGGACCTGCTCCCCGCCGCGCTGCACCTCACGCGAGCGCGCGGTGACCACGAGGTCGCCCAGCATCCGGACGGACCCGTTGTCCGGGGCCTCCTCCCCACCGACCCGGCGCAGCAGACCGCGCAGCCGGAGCATGACCTCCTCCAGCGAGAACGGCTTGGTCACGTAGTCGTCGGCACCGGCGGAGAGTCCGTCGAGCCGGTGCTCCAACGCGTCCCGGGCGGTGAGCATCAGCACCGGCAGCTTCCGGTTCTCCCGCCGCAACTGCCGCAGCACCTTGACCCCGTCGAGGTCGGGAAGCATCCCGTCGAGTACGACGACGTGGGGCGCGCAGGTCCGCGCGATGCGCAGCGCGCCGCGACCGTCCCGCGCCGCGAAGGGACGCCATCCCGCTTCGGCCACCGCCGCGGACAACAACTCGGTGAGCTCGGGCTCGTCGTCCACGATGAGCACCCGAACGCGGCCTCCACGGGTCACAGCAGCTGCGGTCATGCCGCGACGATTCCACTGCGAGCTGTGGGACCGCTGTGCCCGGTCCGGGCGCCCCGCCGCCACCGGGCAGGACGTCACGGTGCGCCCCTGGCGACTTCTCCCGCCGGCTCCGCTCCGGCACCCCACTTTACCTGCGCCTTAAGGAAGTTGACAGTCAGTCACGCCTCGGACAGAGAACTTGTTCATGCGGACCACAGCACTGGGCGGTGTGATCCTCCACACCAATCCAGTGCGGCAGGATTTCCCGAAACCCGCTTGTCATCAATTCCTTGGGGAAGCTCTGCCGATTTCCTCCCGGAAGGGAGTCTTGAATTGCAGACGCAAAACACACACCGCAGGTCGCAGGGCAGGCGTCGGAAGGCGATCGTGGCCGTGGCCGCCGCATCCGCCGCGCTGCTGGGCGCGGTGTACGCCACCGCGAACGCCGCGTCCGTCCAGGAGCGTGCCACGCCCCAGGCCTCGCAGGCCTCGGCGGCCGCGACCACCGCCGCGACCACGGCGGACTCGAGTGTCTCGGACGTGGTCGACGCCGCCGAAGCGTTCGTGGACACCCTGGACAGCGACCAGCAGTCCGACGTGCTCCTCGACTTCACGGAGGCCAACGCCACCGCCTGGTCCAATCTCCCGTGCGGCTCCACCTGCCGGGTCGGCATCGAGCTGAGCACGCTCAGCGACACCCAGCTGACCGCGGCCAAGGCGGTGCTGAAGGCGGCGGCCGGCACCACCGCGGACACCGGGTACGACCAGATCACCCAGATCCTGGCGGCCGACGACAAGCTCGGCGAGACCGCCAGCGGCTACGGCAGCGGCAACTACTACCTGGCGTTCCTCGGCACCCCGAGCACCGACGGCACCTGGCAGCTGCACTTCGGCGGCCACCACCTCGCGGTGAACCTCACCTACAAGGACGGCGCGGTCGAGGGCACCACCCCGTTCTTCGTCGGCGTGGAACCGTCCAGCTGGACGGCGGACGACGGCACCTCGTACGCCCCCCTGGACGGAATGCGCGACGCGATGCTCGCGATGGTCGACAGCCTGAGCTCGGACGAGCTGGCCGAGGCGAAACTCTCCGAGTCGTTCAGCGACGTGCTGCTCGGCCCGGACGACGACGGCGCCTTCCCGACGACCAAGGAAGGCCTCTCGGTCGGCGATCTGACCGACGCCCAGCAGCAGTCGGTGCTGGACGCCATCGAGCCATGGGTCGACGTCGCGGACGACACGACCGCCGCTTCGACGCTGAGCACGTACAAGTCGGAACTCGACGAGACCTACATCTCGTACTCCGGCACCACCGCGCTGGACACCCAGGGCGACTACGTGCGCATCGACGGACCGGGGGTCTGGATCGAGTTCGTCTGCCAGGACGGCGTGGTCTACACGAGCCAGATCCACTACCACTCCGTCTACCGCGACCACAACACCGACTACGGAGGGGAGTTCTCGTTCTGATGAACCGTCCGCCGACTTCACCGTCATCAGCACTGCGCATGATGGCAGGGGTCGCGGTAGCGGTGATGGCGGCGCTGCTTCTGGCAGCGCCGCCGGCCGTGGCGCATCCCATGCCTCACTCGGTGCTCCTGCTCGACGTGCACGAGACCTCGGTCTCGGCCGAACTGGAGCTTCCGGTCGGTGACTTCTCCCGGGCCAGCGGTATCGAGCTGGACGAGACCACCAAGGCCGAGCTGCCGGCTAGGACCTCCGCGATCCGCACCTATCTGGCCGCGCACCTGCACCCCGCCACCGTCAAGGGCAAGGCGTGGGCGGTCGCCTTCGGGGACATCGCGCTGGGCAGGGCGCAGCAGACCTCCACCGGCACCTACCGCGAACTGACCGTCCACGCCACGCTCACGCCGCCGTCCGGCGGGGATCCACGCCACTTCCTCCTCGGCTACGACGCGATCGTCCACCAGGTCGTCACCCACGTCGCCCTGGTCTCCGTCCGTCAGGACTGGGCCACCGGCCAGGTGTCCGGCACCGGCCGGGACACCGCCACCCAAGTGGGCGTCATCCGGATCAACACCCGGAACATGACCGTCCCGAACCTCACCGTCGACCTGGAGAAGGGCAGCGCCTGGAGCGGGACGTACGCCATGTTCCGGCTCGGCGCCACCCACATCCTCGAAGGCACCGACCACCTGCTCTTCCTGCTCATCCTCCTGCTGCCCGCGACGATGCGCACCGACCAGAAGCGCTGGCGCGGGACGGTCGGTGCCCGGACCGCCGTGGGCCGCATCGCCCGCACCACCCTCGCCTTCACCGTCGGGCACTCCCTCGCGCTCGCCCTGAGCGCCTTCGGCCGCCTGGACATCCCGGCCCAACCCGTGGAGGTGTTCATCGCCCTGAGCATCCTCGTCGGCGCGGTCCACGCCATGCGGCCGCTCTTCCCGGGGCACGAGGCCGTCGTCGCCGGAGTGTTCGGACTCGGGCACGGCCTGGCGTTCTCCCTCACCCTGGCCGAGATGAACCTCTCCCGCTCCCAACTGGCCCTCAGTCTCGCGGGGTTCAACCTCGGTATCGAGGCGGTGCAGCTCCTGCTCGTCGTCCTCGCGCTGCCGAGCCTGCTCCTGCTGTCCCGGCTCCCCCGGCGGTCGGCCCTGCGCAGCACCTGCGCGACTCTCACCGCCGTTGCCGCCCTGGGCTGGCTGTTCGACCGCCTCGGCGATCCCAACCCGGTCGCCCGCGCCGCGGACAGCGCCGGTTCCCACACCTCCCAGCTGCTCCTGGTACTCGTCACGACCGCGGCGCTCTCGACCCTCTGGGCTGGCGTCCTCCGCCGCCGCGACCGGAGAACGACGAGGACGTGTCAGGACACGGAGCTCCCCGCGGCTCCCGTGGTGACGGCCGCCGACGCCAACTCGGCTGCGTAGAGGGGCGGTCGCCTCGGGCGCGTAAGCAACCGAAATACGCGGCCCTTTCCATCTGCACAATGCACAACTATCGAATCAAATGGCAGTCACCCTTTCCCTGGGAGGACTCTCGCCCGGGAAATCCACGCACCCGAAACCACACCCGGAAGAAAGGTCAGCAGACCGCAGAACAATACGGAGAACGGCTCTGAATCAGCGCCGGCCGACCTCCCGGGCGCCGATGTCGACGCCCGGCGACGGATGAGGAAGAGCTCGCCGCCGCTGTCGCGGAAGCGTCCGAACCGACCGTGTGCATCGCCGGTCCCCCGTCGCCCGGGTCTTCGGAAGCAGTGCACACCCGAGCGGGAAGTCCCGGGAAAACCCCGAACATCCAGGGACATCGCGCGAGTTGCCGACGAGATGTCAGAGCGTCCGACCAGCCCGGCAACGTTCCAGGTCAGGCTCCGGACGCCGGCAGCGTCACCGACTTGTACTCCACATACTGGGCAAGCCCCGCCGCGCCGTACTCGCGGCCGATGCCGCTGGCCTTGTGGCCGCCGAACGGGCCGTCGAAGGAGATGGGTGCGCCGTTGACGGTGACCGTGCCGGTGCGCAGTCGGCGGGCGACCTCTAGGGCGTGGGTCTCGTCGGCGGACCACACGCCGCCCGAGAGGCCGTACTCGGAGTCGTTGGCGATCCGTACGGCGTCGTCCTCGTCGTCGTAGGCGATGACCACGAGGACCGGGCCGAAGATCTCCTCCCGGGCGATCCGCAGGGAGTTGTCGACGTCGGCGAAGACGGTCGGGGTGACGTAGTTCCCGCTCTCCAGCCCCGGCGGGACCTGGGGGCCGCCGGTGACGAGCCGGGCGCCCTCCGCGATGCCGAGTTCGATGTAGTCGCGCACGCGCTGCTGCTGGTCCCGGCGGACCATCGGGCCGATGAAGGTGTCGGGGTCGGCCGGGTCGCCGACCTTGAGCGACTCCACGAGGTCCTTGAGCGCGGTGACGACCTCTTCGTACCGGCTGCGCGGGGCGAGGACGCGGGTCTGGGCGATGCACGACTCGCCGTTGTTGAGGAGAGAGGCGAACTTCAGCCCCTGCACCGCCCGGTCGAGGTCGGCGTCCGGCAGGATGACCGCGGCCGACTTGCCGCCCAGCTCCAGGCTGACCCGCTTCAGCTGCTCCCCCGCGATGGCCGCGACCCTGCGGCCGGCCCGGGTCGAGCCGGTGAACGCGATCTTGTCGATGCCGCGGTGCGAGACCAGGTACTCACTGGTCGCGCGGTCGGCGGGGACCACGCTGATCACGCCTTCCGGCAACCCGGTCCGCTCCAGCAGCTCCGCGAGCAGCCCCATGCTCAGCGAGTTCTCCGGCGACACCTTCAGGACGACCGTGTTCCCGGCCAGCAGCGCGGGGATGATCTTCGCCATGGCCGCCGAGAACGGGGAGTTCCAGGGGATGACGGCGGCCACGACACCGACGGGCTCACGGCGCACCACGGTCCGTACCGAGGAGGCGGACTCCAGCGTCTCCTCCCAGCCGAACCCCTCCGCCGCCCCGAGGTAGGCCTCGGCCTGCCGGGTGAGCCCCGGCTGACCGGCCCGGGTGAACCAGCGGGCCGAGCCGTTCTCGGCCGAGACGAGGTCGGCGATCCGCTCGGCGTCGGCCTCACGCAGGGCGTTCAGCCGCCGTATGACGGCGATGCGCTCCGCCGGGGTCGTCCGCGGCCAGGGGCCCTCGTCGAAGGCGGTCCGCGCGGCGGCCACGGCGCGGTCGACGTCGGCGGGCCGGGCCTGGGCGGCACGGCCGATGACGGCCTGGTCGTGGGGTGAGCGGATGTCGAGCAGTTCCGGGTCGCTGGGCGCCGTCCAGGAGCCCGCGATGTACAGACGGTCGTAAGTGATCATGTGCCCTCTCCTGGGGATCCGAGCGAACCGGGCTAACCGGTCTTGCCGTCCGCCGCGCTGTCCGCTGTCGTCGCTATCTGCCACATCAATGTAGCACTTACAGCTGGTGTCGACTCATTGATGTGCCAGTAGGTGTGGCAGGCTCCACATCCGCGGCTATGCTCGGCGCGTGAGAGCCGACGCAGCGCGCAATCTGGAAGCCGTCCTGACGACCGGGGCCCGTATGCTCGCCGCCGACCCGGGCGCGAGCATCGCCGCGATCGCCGCCGAGGCCGGTGTCGACCGGCGTACCGTCTACCGGCGGTTCGCATCCCGCGACGAGCTGCTGGCGGCCGTCTACGAGGCGCGGTACGACGCGGTCGAGCGGGCCGTCGAGCACGCCAGGCTGCGGGAGGCCCCGGTCGCCGTGGCGCTGCACCGGTACGTCGAGGAGATCATCGGCGTCAATCGCAAGTGGCCGGTGGAGCTCACCCGGCTGAAGGCCGACGACACGATCCGGGAGCGGCGCGACGCCCTGGTCCGGGAGGTCGACGGATTCCTGCGGCGGGCCACCGACGAGGGGCTGCTCCGCGACGACCTCCCCCTCTCCTGGGCCAGTTCACTGCTGCCGCAGCTCATGCATCTGGCGTCGCAGCAGTTGCCCGAACTCAGTGCGGCCCAGGCCGCCGACACGGTCGTCGACACCTTCCTGCGGGGGCTCGGGGCACGGTGATCGCCGCGGGGGTTGTGGTGCGCCCGTACGTCTGATTGGGTTCCGCGCGACAGAACAGGGGTGACCAGCGTGGATCAGGCGGCAGGGCAGGACGCCCGAGGGGCGTTGCCCACAGGGCTCGGGCAGGCGATACGGCAGACCGCCGCCGACATCACGGCCGTGCTCGACGGCGTCGCCGACACAAGCGGCGCCGTACCGGGATCGCAGTGGACGGTCGGCGAGGCGGCGGCCCATCTGGCGCTGGCCAACGAACTGATGGCCGACCTCGCCCAGGGCCGGGAACGCCCGTACGGGGACGGCACGCCGCAGAGCCTGGCGGCGGCCAACACCGAGTCGCTGGCCGCGTTCGGGGAACGCCGGGCCGCGCCGCTCGCGGCGATGATCACCGAGCAGGCGGAGCGCTGCACCGACGCGCTGGCCGCGACGTCCGACGGCCCGGCGCCGGTGACCCCGCTCGGCCCGATGGACCGGTCCGTCCTCGCCTCCTACCTGCTCACCCACATGCTCGGCCACGGCTACGATCTCGCCCGCGCCCTGCGGCGCCCGCACATGGTCGACGCCGAACGGGTCGCCTGGTGCATGCCCTTCCTGCTCTCGGTGATGCCGGCCGTGGCGGACGGCTCGGCCACCGCCGGCCTGACCGCCCGCTACACGATCCGGCTGCGCGGAGCCGACAGCGCCTTCGGCGTCACCCTCACCGACGGTGCCGTCGAGGTGGCGCCGGAACCGCAGGACCGCGCGGACTGCACGATCCTCATCGATCCGGTCGCCTTCCTCCTCATCGCCCTAGGCCGCCGCAACCCGTGGCTGGCGATGGCCCGGGGCCAGGTGCTCGCCTTCGGCCGCAAGCCCTGGCTCGGGCCCCGCTTCCCCGCCCTTTTCGTCGCCCCCTGACCGGCCCCTCACCGTCCCCCGACCGGCCCCTCACCCGTCTCCTCAACGGCCGCTCACCGCCCCTCACCGGCCCCTCGGCCCGCTGACCCGGCGTACGCCCACGCACCATCCACCCCCACCCCCCGTCCGGCCCAACGCCGCTCGGCCAGAAGAGGCGAGCGGGCGTGACCGGTGTGACCGTGGTGGAAGGTATGGGCGCGCGCACGGATCCGAGGAGGCTGCATGGCCGAGGGACTGGTCGACGGCAGAGCGCCCCGCACTGCCCCGGTGGACGGCTCCGGCCGCCCCGTACCGACCTTCGAGCAGATGAGTGCCGTCGCCGATGCCGTGCTCTACGAGGGCTACCTCCTCTACCCCTATCGGCGGTCCTCGCCGAAGAATCGTGCCCGCTGGCAGTTCGGGGTCCTCTTCCCCCGGGACTGGGTGGAGGCCGACGGTCCGGTCAGCCCGGGTGTGTCGGGTTCGGCGGACTCCTGGTACCAGCAGACGGAGTGTCTGGTGCGGGTGCACCGGCCGGATGCGGTCCTATGGCTGCGGGTGCGGTACCTGCAGGTGCAGCACAAGCAGGTCGAGGACGGCGCCGGGCGGCCGGTCGAATCGCTGGGCTGCGACGACGGGACCGTGCAGCTGACCTTCGAGGAGGCGGTGGCCCGCGAGGCCGAGTTCACGGTCGCGCTGGCCGAGGGCGAACACCGGTTTCCGGTGGGCTCCCCGGGCGGCACCGAAACGGCGGAGCTGCCCTCCGGCGCCGGGCGGATCGTACGGCGCCGGGAGAAGGTACGGGCGGGTACCGTCCTCGTGGCCGAGCGGCTCGGCGACGGTCTCCTCCGGCTCCGGGTGCGCACCGCGAACGAAGGGCGCATGGGGGATCCGCACGCCCCGCGCGACCGGGCCCTGCGCCACGCGCTCATCGCCACCCACACCCTCCTCGGCGTCGAGGGCGCGGAGTTCGTCTCCCTGATCGACCCGGGCCCCGCCCTCCAGGAGGCCGCCCGGAACTGCCGCAACGACTTCACCTTCCCGGTGCTCGGCGGCGCTCCCCCCGCCACCGCCCCCGCGGACGGCTCGGTGTCCGCCCTGCTGCTCTCCTCGCCGATCATCCTCCCGGACCATCCGCAGGTGGCGCCGGAGAGCCCGGGTGATCTGCACGACGCCGGCGAGATCGACGAGATCCTCACCCTGCGCACCATGCTGCTGACGGACGAGGAGAAGCGGGAGGCGCGGGCCACCGACCCGCGGGCCGCCGAGATCCTCGACCGCGTCGACACCATGCCGCCGGAGGTCTTCGAGCGGCTGCACGGCGCCATCCGCTCACTCAGCCCGGTCGGCGAAGCCGCCAGTGGCGGATCCCGGCCCGCCTGGTGGCAGGAGGGCGGTGACGACGGGCTCTCCCCGGCCACCGACACCGTGCTGGTCGACGGTGTGCGGGTCGGCGGCGGCAGCCCGGTGCGGCTGTGCCCGCGGGGCAGGGGCGCCGACGCCCAGGACATGTTCCTGGCCGGCCGGACCGCGACCGTGGCCGCCGTCTTCCACGACGTGGACGGCAGCACCCATCTCGCCGTCACCGTGGACGACGACCCGGCGGCCGAACTGCACGGCTGGTACGGCCGTTTCCACTACTTCCGGCCCGACGAAGTCGAGCCGCTCGGGGGCACCGACGTCCCGGATCCAGCGGCGGCTGCCGAGCCGTCCCCGGGGCCCACTCCATCGGAGGCCTAGCGTATGAGCACCAGCAAGAACGGCACCGCGGCCGTCGCCGCCGAACCCGGCCGAGCCGACGGCGAACACCACGGGTTCGAGCAGATCACCATCCTCTGGATCTCCGAGGGCATGAGCTGCGACGGCGACACCGTCTCCGTGACGGCCGCCGACCAGCCCTCCATCGAGGACCTGGTCCTGGGCCTGATCCCGGGGATGCCGAAGGTCAACCTGGTCAACAAGGTGCTCTCGCCGAGCCTCGGCGGCGAGGACTTCCTCGCGCCGTACCGGGCGGCCGCGCGGGGCGAACTGGAACCGTTCATCCTCGTCATCGAGGGCTCCATCCCGAACCAGAACATCATCGAGGGCGACGGCTACTGGACGTCCTTCGGCAACGACCCGGAGACCGGCCAGCCGCAGACCATCAACGACTGGATCGACGAACTGGCACCCCGGGCCTGGGCGGTGGTGGCCGTCGGCACCTGCGCCGCCTTCGGCGGCATCCACGCGATGGCCGGCAACCCGACCGGCGCCATGGGCCTCGCGGACTACCTCGGCTGGGACTACAAATCGCAGGGCGGGCTGCCGGTGGTGAACATCCCGGGCTGCCCGGTCCAGCCGGAGAACTTCATGGAGACCCTGGTCTGGGTGCTCTACCACGCCGCCGGCACCGCTCCCCCGCCTCCGCTGGACCACATGCTGCGGCCGCAGTGGCTGTTCGGGCGCACCGTCCACGAGGGCTGCGACCGCGCGGCCTACTACGAGCAGGCGACCTTCGCGGCGGACTACAACTCGCCCAAGTGCCTGGTCAAGACGGGCTGCTGGGGTCCGGTCGTGAACTGCAACGTGCCCAAGCGGGGCTGGATGGCCGGCATCGGCGGCTGTCCGAACGTCGGCGGCATCTGCATCGGCTGCACCATGCCGGGCTTCCCGGACGCATTCATGCCGTTCATGGACGAGCCGCCCGGCGGCACCCTCTCCTCGCTCGCGATCAAGCCGTACGGGGCGGTCATCCGCAGGCTGCGCGGCTTCACCAACGAACTGGTCAACCACGAACCCAAGTGGCGCCACAACAAGCGCAAGCTCACCAGCGGCTACGCCCCGCGCTGGCGCCCCTGACACACCTCACCCCCACCCCCACCGACCGACTCCCCCCACAGCAAAGGTCAGCGACGCCGATGACAACAGAGGCCCGGCAGAAAGGGCGCAAGCCCGCGCAGATCGTGGACATGTCCTGGGATCCGATCACCCGGATCATCGGAAACCTGGGCATCTACACGAAGATCGACTTCGCCAACAAGGAGGTGGTGGAGTGTCACAGCACCTCCTCCCTCTTCCGCGGCTACTCCGTCTTCATGAAGGGGAAGGACCCCCGCGACGCCGGGTTCATCACCTCCCGCATCTGCGGCATCTGCGGCGACAACCACACCACGTGCTCCGACTACGCCCAGCAGATGGCGTACGGCGTGAAGCCGCCGCCGCTGGCCGAGCACATCGTCAACCTCGGCGAAGCGGCCGAGTACATGTTCGACCACACGATCTTCCAGGACAACCTGGTCTTCGTGGACTTCTGCGAGCAGATGGTCAAGGCCACCAACCCGAGCGTCCTGGCCCGCGCGCAGAAGACCAACGCACCGCGCGGTGACATCCACGGCTACCGGACCATCGCGGACATCATGAAGGCCTTCAACCCCTTCGAGGGCGAGGTCTACAAGGAGGCCCTGAAGGTCTCCCGGACCACCCGCGAGATGTTCTGCCTGATGGAGGGCCGCCATGTGCACCCCTCCACGCTGTATCCGGGCGGTGTCGGCACCATGCCGTCGCCGACCGCGTTCACCGACTACCTCAGCCGGCTGATGCACGTCATCGACTTCGTCAAGAAGGCCGTCGCCATGAACGACGACGTCTTCGACTTCTTCTACGAGGCGCTGCCCGGCTACGAGGAGGTCGGCAAGCGCCGCATCCTGCTCGGCTGCTGGGGCGCCTGGCAGGACCCGAAGGTGGTCGACTACAAGTACGAGAACATGAACCGCTGGGGCAAGGCGATGTACGTCACCCCCGGCATCGTGGTCGACGGCGAACTGGTCACCAACAACCTGGTCGACATCAACCTGGGCCTGAGGATCATGCTGGGTTCCTCGTTCTACGAGGACTGGGTCAACGAGGACCCGTTCGTCACCCACGACCCGCTCGGCAACCCCGTCGACATGCGCCACCCGTGGAACCAGACCACCCTCCCGGTGCCGCAGAAGCGGGACTTCGAGGGCAACTACAGCTGGGTGATGAGCCCGCGCTGGTTCGACCAGCGCACCGGCGACCACCTGGCCCTGGACACCGGCGGCGGCCCGCTGGCCCGGCTCTGGTCGACCGCGCTGAGCGGCATCGTCGACACGCCGTACATCAAGGCCACCGGCACCAGCGTGCGGATCTCGCTGCCCAAGGGGGCGAGCCTGCCGGAGACCACGCTGGAGTGGAAGATCCCGAAGTGGTCCAACACCCTCGAACGGGACCGCGCCCGGCCGTACTTCGTCGCCTACGCGGCCGCCATGGCCCTGCAGTTCCTGGACGAGGCGATGGGTCTGGTCAGGTCCGGCGACACCAAGGTGTTCGAGGACTTCGAGGTGCCGGACGAGGCGATCGGCTGCGGCTTCCACGAGGCCGTGCGCGGGGTCCTCTCGCACCACCTGGTGATCAAGGACAAGAAGATCGCCAACTACCACCCGTACCCGCCGACCCCGTGGAACGCCAGCCCGCGCGACAAGTTCGGCACCCCGGGCCCGTACGAGGACGCCGTCATGGGCCAGCCGATCTTCGAGGAGAACGGCCCGGACGACTTCAAGGGCGTCGACATCATGCGCACGGTCCGCAGCTTCGACCCCTGTCTGCCGTGCGGTGTCCACATGTACACGGGCAAGGGCAAGACGCTGAGCGTCACGCACTCGCCGGTGTACGGGGCGAACCATGGCTGACGCCGGACGGCTCGACGGCCCGGCGGTCGAGGCCCGGCTGGCCCGGCTCGACGCGCTGCTGGAGAGCCTGGAATCCGCTCCGGGGCCGACCGGCGGCTCGGCCGTCGAGGCGGTACGGCTGCTTACCGAGGTCTACGGCGAGGCACTCGCCCGCGTCCTCGACCACGCGGACGCCGAGGCCGTCCGGCAGCTCGCCGACGACGAGCTCCTCGACCACCTCCTGGTCCTGCACGACATCCACCCCGACCCGCCCGAGCACCGGGCCGCCCGCGCGGTCGAGCGGCTGCGCCCCGCCGTCCAGGAGCGCGGCGGCGACGTCGAGTGGGCCGGGGTGGAGGGCGAGGTGGGCCGGGTACGGCTGGCCACGGGCGGCGGTTGCGGCTCGGGGTGCGGCGGAGGTACCACGGAGGTGACCGACGCCGTCCGGGAGGCGGTGCTCGCCGCGGCCCCCGAGCTGGCCGACGTGCAGCCGGTGCCCGAGGCCCCGGCGCCCGCCTTCGTCCCCCTGGCCTCCCTGCGCCGGCCGCAGGAGGCCCGGTGACCACCCGGACACCCGCAGGCGGAGCCCTGGCCCGCCTCATCCGTTCCTCGGCCGACCGGCAGCCGGCGGCCGGGTCGGAGGTGTGCGACCTGTGCGCCGAGCCGCTGGCCGGGGAGCATCCGCATCTGTACGACACCGGGCAGGCCGAGGTCCGCTGTGCCTGCCGTGCCTGCTCGGTGCTGTTCGCCGACACCCGGCAGGGCACCGGCGGCGAGGGCGGGCAGTTCCGGCTGATCCCCACCCGCCGGGTCCGCCTCCCGAAGGTCGACACCGCGGCCCTCGGGGTCCCGGTCGGCCTGGTCTTCTTCGTGCCGCGCGCCGACGGCTCGGTCACCGCCGAGGGGCCGAGCCCGGCGGGGGCCATGCGCTGGGAGGTGGCGGCGGCGGCCTGGCAGCGCGCGGTCGCCGGCTGCCCTCCCCTCGCCGGCATGACCCCCGACGTCGAGGCCCTGCTGGTCAACACCGTGCACGGCCTGGACCACCACTGGATCGTCCCGGTCGACGACTGCTTCCGCATGCTCGCCGTGGTCCGCCGGGAGTGGCGCGGCCTGTCCGGCGGCGGCCGGATGTGGCCGGCCGTGGAGCGTTTCTTCGAGGAGCTCACCGAGCGGCCCTGAGACAGGCGCCCGTGCGAGGCGAGCGGCTTCGAGGAACGGCAACACAGGAAGGAGCAACCCCATGGGCAGCATCCGAGTCGGCCGGGCCCAGGCCCGGCCCGACACACCGTCCCACGTGCCCGGCATGCACCAGGGCAACAGGGGTCCGTACACGAAGCAGACAGGACACCACCCGGACGGCACCGCCGACGCGCGGCGCTCGACCAACATCCACTGGAAGCGGCACGACGTACTGCTGGACGTGATGCCGAACATCCCGCCCGGATGACACAGAGCGACCCAGAGCGACAGGGAGTTCCCCGTATGAAGATGCAACGCAAGAGAACCGGAACGGCGGCCCAGCGCGTGCTGACCGCCGAGGTCGCCGTGGTGGGCGCGCTGTTCCTGGCGCTGTTCGTCACCGAGATCCCCGCCCTGATGCGCGAGATGAAGATCTGGCGGATCGTCGGCGGGCCGCGCGCCGGTCACCGGTATCCGTGAGCCGGACGTGCACGAACTGTCGATCGCGACCGCGATCGTCGAGCAGGCCGACGAGTGGGCCCGGGCGGACGGCGCGGAGAACGTCTCCGCGGTGACCGTCCGGGTCGGCGAACTGTCCGGGGTCGTCCCCGACGCCCTGGACTTCGCCTTCGAGATGGCCCGCGACGGCACCGCCCTCGCCGGCGCCCGGCTCGTGGTCGAGCAGGTGACCGCGCGGGCCTGGTGCGAGCCGTGCGCCGAGGAGTTCGCGGTGGGAATGCCGCCGTTCTTCTGGTGCCCGCACTGCGACCGTCCCTCCACCGAGCTGCGCAGCGGCCGGGAACTGGAGATCACCGCGGTCGAATGACCCCGCCGGTGCCCGGGACGACTCGGGGCACGGGCGGGGTCATCGCCCTGTCGTCAACAGACGTCGTCGACGGACACCGTCAGCAGATGCGCGGCAGTTGCTCCCCGAGCGGAAGGTCGACGACCCGGGTGCCGCCCAGTCCCGTCGCCACCACCACCATGCCGGGGTGCTCGGTCACGCACTGGCCGATGACCGCCGCGCCCGCCCCCTGCGGATGGGCGTGCATCGCGGCGAGGACGGCCTCGGCCTCCGTCGGCGGGACGAAGGCGACGAGCCGCCCCTCGTTGGCGACGTACAGCGGGTCCAGCCCGAGGAAACCGCAGGCGTTGGCGACCGCCTCCGGTACCGGGACGGCGCGCTCGGCGAGCCGTACCCCGGTCCCCGAGGCGCGGGCGATCTCGTTGAGCGAGGCGGCCAGGCCGCCGCGGGTCGGGTCGCGCAGGACGTGGATGTCGGGGGTGACGTCCAGCATGGTCGCGACCAGGTCGGCCAGCGGCGCGGTGTCGCTGGCGATCTCGACGCCGAACTCCAGCCCCTCTCGCACGCTGAGCACGGCGACGCCGTGCAGGCCGATCGGCCCGCTGACGATGACGGCGTCGCCGGGCCGGGCCCGCTGCGGCCGGATGTCGACGCGCTCGGGGACCAGGCCGACGCCGGCGGTGGTGACGTACACCCCGTCCCCGTGGCCGCTCTCGACCACCTTGGTGTCGCCGGTGGCGATGGTGACACCGGCCGTCTCGGCGGCCGCGCCCATGGCGCGCGCGATGCGTTCGACGACGGTCAGCTCGACGCCCTCCTCCAGGACGAAGGCGGCGGAGAGGTAGGCGGGCCGGGCACCGCTCATCGCCAGGTCGTTGACGGTGCCGTTGACGGCCAGGTCGCCGAGGCAGCCGCCGGGGAAGAACAGCGGGCGCACGACGTAGGAGTCGGTGGAGAGGGCCAGTCTGGCGCCGCCGAGGTGGAGGACGGCGGAGTCGGTCATCTGGGCGAGGAGGGCGTTGCCGTAGGCGGGGGCGAAGACCTGCTCGATCAGTTCGGCGGAGAGGGCGCCGCCGCCGCCGTGGCCCATGACCACGACCGGCTGGTCGCGGATCGGCGCCGGGCAGCTCCAGTTCGCGGGGTCGACGACGGTCTGCTCAGCCAACGGGGTTCATCTCCTCGCGCGGGAGCGCCGGTTCGGACATCCGGCGGTACAGGTAGTAGGCGGCGCAGGCGCCCTCGCTGGAGACCATGGTGGCGCCGAGCGGGGTGCGTGGGGTGCAGGTGGTGCCGAAGGCCGCGCAGTCGGTGGGTTTGATGAGTCCTTGGAGGACTTCGCCTGCTCGGCACTCGGCTGGTTCCTCGGTGCGGATGCCGGTGACGTCGAAGCGGTGCTCGGCGTCGAAGTCGCGGTAGGCCTCGCTCAGCCGCCAGCCGCTGCCGGGGATGCGGCCGATGCCGCGCCAGTTCCGGTCGGTGACCTCGAAGACCTCCTCGATCATGCGGATCGCGGCCGGGTTGCCGTCGGCACGCACGGCACGGGCGTAGGCGTTCTCCACCCGGTGCTCGCCGCGCTCCAACTGCCCGACCGTGCGGCGGATGCCCTCCAGGATGTCGAGCGGTTCGAAGCCGGTGACGACGACGGGGACCCGGTGCCGTTCGGCGAGTTCGGGGTACTCGGCCATGCCCATCACGCTGCACACGTGCCCGGCGGCCAGGAAGCCCTGCACCCGGCAGGCGGGGGCGGTCATGATCGCCTCGATCGCCGGGGGGACCCGGACATGGGAGACCAGGAGGGTGAAGTTGGCCAGGCCGAGGCGCTTGGCCTGGTGGACGGCCATGGCGTTGGCGGGGGCGGTGGTCTCGAAGCCGATGGCGAAGAACACCACCTGCCTGTCCGGGTGGCGCCGGGCCAGCTGGAGCGCGTCGAGCGGTGAGTAGACCACGCGGACGTCTCCGCCCGCGCCCTTGACCCGGAACAGGTCCCGGTCGGTGCCGGGGACACGGAGCATGTCGCCGAACGAGCAGAAGATCACGTCGGGGCGGGCGGCGATCTCCAGCGCCTTGTCGATGCACTCCAGCGGGGTGACACAGACCGGGCAGCCCGGCCCGTGGATCAACTCGACCTCCTCTGGGAGGAGTTGGTCGATGCCGTGCCGGATGATCGAGTGGGTCTGGCCGCCGCACACCTCCATCAGGGCCCAGGGCCGGGTGACGGTGGCCCGGATCTCGTCCAGCAGCCGGCGCGCCAGCTGCGGGTCGTTGAACTCGTCGAGGTACTTCACCGGGCCTCGCTCCCCTCGGACTCGGCCTCGGACTGCCGGGCAGCCTGCTGCCAGGCGTCGCCGAACTCCTCCTCCAGGAGCCCCAGTTCCTCGAAGAGCTTGAGGGAGGCCAGGGCCGACTCCTCGTCAAGTCGCTGCAGGGCGAAGCCCACATGGACGATGACGTACTCGCCGACCTCGACGTCCGAGACGTACTCCAGGCACGCCTGCTTCTGCACGCCGCCGAAGTCGATCAGGCCGGTGAGCGGATCGGCGGCGCGGTCGATGCTCACGACTCTGCCGGGCACTGCCAAACACATGGGTCACTCCGTCTCGTCGCTGACTGCCCTACGTCGGTCGTCATCGGGTCGTCGTCGGGTCGTCGTCGGGTCGCTGTCCGGTCGCTGTCGGTCGCTGTCCGGTCGTCGTCCGTGGGCCGCGACCATCAGTTGCCCGAGGGCCAGTCCGCCGTCGTTCGGCGGGACTTCGCCGTGCCGCAGGACCGTGAATCCGGCGCCGCGCAGCAGGTCCGTGCTCGCGTCCTCGAGGAGGGCGTTGGCGAACACGCCTCCGGTGAGGGCGACGGTGGTCAGTCCGGTGGCCCGGCGTGCGCCGTGGCAGAGGTCCAGGACGGCCCGGGCGACCCCGCGGTGGAAGCGGGCCGCGATCACCGGCACCGGGGTGCCGCGCCGCAGGTCGGCGATGATCGCGCGCAGCGCGGGGGCCGGGTCGAAGCGGTCGCCGAAGAGGTATCCGGCCGTCTCCTCGCCCCAGGCCGCGCAGGCCTGGGCCTCCAGTTCCAGGGCGGCCTGGGCCTCGTACCCGGCACGGTGGCACACGCCCGCGAGGGAGGACACGGCGTCGAAGAGGCGCCCCATGCTGGAGGTGGCCACGCAGCCGACCTGGTTCGGCAACTGCCTTGCCAGCAGCCGGAGTTCCTCGCGGGTGCAGGCGGCGACACTGGGCAGGTCGGGGTCCCAGGGCAGTCCGGCCGCCCACAGCCTGGCCAGTGCGGTGCGGCACGGGTTGGCGACGCCCGCGTCGCCGCCGGGCAGCGGGGCCGGGGCGAGGTGGGCGAGGCGCCGGTAGCCGGTGTAGTCGGCGACGAGCAACTCGCCGCCCCAGACGGTGGCGTCGTCGCCGTAGCCGGTGCCGTCGAAGGCGACGCCGATGACGGGTGTGGTGCCGTCGAGGCCTGCCTCGGCCATGGCCGAGGCGATGTGGGCGTGGTGGTGCTGGACGAACACCGGCTTGCCCAGGGCGAGTCGGGTGGCCCGGCGGCGGGCCCAGGCGGCCGAGTGGTAGCCCGGGTGACGGTCGGCGGCGACGAGTTCGGGGCGGACCCCGGTCAGCCGGTACACGTGCCGTTCCGCCCGGACGGCCGCCTCCAGGGTGGCCAGGTCGCCCATGTCGCCGATGTGCGGCCCGAACCAGGCCAGGTCGCCCTCGCCGACGCACAGCGCGTTCTTGAGGTCGCCGCCCACCGCCAGCGCGGGCCGCACCGGGACCGGCAGGCGCAGCGGGCGCGGCGCGTAGCCGCGGGAGCGGCGCAGGACCTGCTCGGTGCCGTCGGCGCGGACCCGCAGCAGGGAGTCGTCGCACGGCGAGGCGATGGGCCGGTCGTGGGCCAGCCAGGCGTCGGCCAGTCCGAACAGCCGGGTCTGCGCCTCGTCGTCGTCCGTGACGATCGGCTCGCCCGAGCGGTTGCCGCTGGTCATGACCAGGACGCGGGGGCCGGGCGGGTCGCCGGGGAGCCCGAGGAGGAGGGTGTGGACGGGGGTGTAGGGCAGCAGCACGCCGAGGTGCGGGCTGCCGGGGCAGACGCCGGGCGCGAGCCGGGCGGCGGGGCGGGGGCGGAGCAGGACGATGGGGCGCCGGGGGCTGGTGAGCGCGGCCCGCTCGGCCGTCCCGATCTCGGCGATCCGTTCCGCCTCGCCGAGGTCCGCGCACATCACCGCGAACGGCTTGTCGCCCCGTGCCTTGCGGGCGCGCAGGGTGTCGACGGCCCGGGCGTCGGAGGCGTCGCAGGCCAGGTGGTAACCGCCGATGCCCTTCACGGCGACGATCCGCCCGGCGGCGAGAAGCTCTCGTGCCCGTGAGAGGGCGTCACCATCGCGAGCGGCTCGCACTCCGCTGCCCGCGGCCGGCACCAGCCGCAGCCGGGGACCGCACTGCCGGCAGGCCACGGGCTGGGCGTGGAAGCGCCGGTCGGCCGGGGCGTCGTACTCGTCGGCGCAGCCGGGGCACATCGGGAAGCCGGACATGGTGGTGACCGCGCGGTCGTACGGCATGCCGGTGGCGATGGTGAAGCGGGGCCCGCAGTGGGTGCAGGTGATGAAGGGGTGGCGGTGCCGGCGGTCGGCCGGATCGGCCAGCTCGCGCAGGCACTCGGGGCAGGTGGCGGTGTCGGGCGGGAGGAGGGTGCGGCCCGGGGCCGACTGCTCGGTGGCGCGGATGGTGAAGCCGGGGTCCGCCCCGGTGACCGGCACCTCCTCGACGCGCACGGCGGTGACGGTGGCCAGTGGTGGCGGCTCGCCGGCCAGCCGCTCGCAGAACCGTGCGACGCCGGCCGCCGCCCCCTCGACCTCGATGAGCACCCCGCTCGCCGTGTTGCCGACGAACCCGGTGAGCGCGAGTTCGGCGGCCAGGCGGTGGACGTACGGGCGGAAGCCCACGCCCTGTACGGTCCCGCGCACCGTGATGCGCCGGCGGACGGCAGCCGTCGTGGCGGGCGCCGTCACGAGGCGGTCGGGGCATGGACGTGACCGTGCGGGTGCGGGGCGAGCGGCGGCGTGTGCACGGGGGCGCCGTCCCGTGCGGCGAGCACCCGGTCGAGGACCGTGTCGACGCCCTCACCGGTGCGGGCGCAGGAGCGGACGATCTCCACCCCGGGGTTGACCCGCCGCACGTGCTCGGCGAAGGCGTTCTCGTCGAAGCCGGCCGGCCCCGCGAGGTCGGTCTTGGTCAGCACGACCAGGTGCGCGGAGCCGAAGGCGGTGGGGTACTTCGAGGGCTTGTCCTCGCCCTCGGTCACCGCCATGAGCACGATCCGCAGGTGCTCGCCGAGGTCGTAGGAGGCCGGGCAGACCAGGTTGCCGACGTTCTCCACGAACAGCAGCGCGGTCTCCGGCGGCAGCCAGCCCTCCAGGTGGCCGCGGACCTGCCGGGCCTCCAGGTGGCACAGCCCGTCGGTGAGCAGCTGCTTGACCGGCGCTCCCGAGCGGGCCAGGCGTCGCGCGTCGTTCTCGGTGGCGAGGTCGGCGGTGAAGGCGGCGACGGGGACGCCCCGCTCCCCCGCGCGGGCCAGCACCCGGCCGAGCAGTTCGGTCTTGCCGCTGCCGGGGCTGGAGAGCAGGTTCACCACGCTCACCCCGCGCGCCGCCAGTTCGCTGCGCAGGCTCGCGGCCAGGCCGTCGTTCCTGGCCAGGACAGCCCGGGTGACCTCCTCCGACTGACACATGAAGACTCCGCTCCTCAATCGCCGGGCTCGGGACGGAGCTGCGGAGCGGGTGGGTCCGCGTCCTGGTCCGCCGAGCGCTTCGCTGGTGGTGCCGTTCGTTTGCCGCGGGCCGGTGGGGGCTGGTCGTGCCCACGCGGCGGTAGCCGCACATCGGCTCGGCCCCGCGCCCCTGCCGGGGCACGGTTCCGCAGCCGACTGCACCAGGTCCGCTCAGCGATCCTCCGCGCCGGTGGCGGCCGTCGGCGGGCGACCGGCCGCGGCGGGGGCCGTGGATTCCTCCGGGCGGTCCAACGCGGGCGTGACCAGGGGATCGGCCAGCAACGCCGGGACCAGGGTGTGCAAGGCCGCGACAGCCTGCTCGACGGCGTCCCGGACGGGTGCGCTGAGCCCGGGCGCGATGTCCTCGTCGCCGAGCGGCAGCTTCCCGGGCTCGCAGGCGAGCACGAGGACGCGGGGCAGGGCCTCCTCGCCCAGGTGGGCGGCGAGGGCGAGCACCTTCGCCGGATCCATGCCGTGCGCCTCGGGCGGGGCCGCCGCGCGGCCGTCGGGGAGTTCGGGTTCGACGAGGGACAGCGTGCCCGGGCGTTCGCCACGTGCGGCCGCGTCCACGAGCAGGACCACCGACCAGCCGTCGAGCAGCGTGTAGGCCAGGTCCATGCCCCGGATGCCGAAGTCCCGGACCCGCACCCCGGGTGGCAGCGGACGCTCCTCCAGGGCGCGGATCACCTCCGGGCCGAACGCGTCGTCGCCGAGGAAGATGTTGCCCACGCCCGCAACCAGCAGCCGCGCGCCCTCCACCGGCAGCCGCGTGCCCTCCACCGGCAGCCGTGCGCCCTCCACCGGCAGCCGCGTCACCGGGCACCGCCCGGGACCTTGCGGACGAAGTCGGAGCGCAGCGCGTGGTAGGCGGCGCCCGGGTCGAAGAACACGGCGTGCATCCGGGCGAGTTCGTCCCGCCGGTACTCGGCGAGCGGCCGTTCCTCCTCGTCGGCCCGGCGCGCCGCGGCCTTGGCGGCGATCCGGCGGTCGAGATCCGGAGCGCCCGCGAGCTCGGCGGCCAGTCGCCCGACCTCGGCGGTGAACCCCTGCGCGGGGACCCGTACCAGCCGGTCGACGAGCCCGGTCCCGGCGGCCGTCGCGGCACTCACCGGCCGGGCCTCCTCCGTCAGCCGCCGGGCGGTCTCCGCGCCGGCGCGGCGCGGCAGCGAGTACGTCCAGAACTCCGAGCCGTACAGGCCCATCCGCCGGTAGTGCGGGTTGAGGACGGCGCCGGCCCTGCACCAGACCTCGTCGGCGGCGAGGGCGAGCATGGCGCCGCCGGCCGCCGCGTTCCCGCCGAGCGCGGCCACGACGAGCCGGTCGGTGGTCCGCAGCACGGCCTCGACCAGGTCGTCCATGGCGTCGAGGTTGGTCCGGGACTCCTCGGCGGGGTCCGGGGCGGCCTCGATGACGTTGAGATGGATGCCGTTGGAGAAGAAGTCGCGCCGGCCGCCGAGCACCAGGACCCGGGAGGGCCGGGCGAGGGCGTACCGGTAGGCGGCGAGCAGGCGCCGGCAGTGGTCGGTGCTCATCGCGCCGCCGGGGAAGGAGAAGGTGACGAGGCCGACGTCGCCGTGCTGCCGGTAGCGGATGTCGGTCCAGGTGCGGCGGTCCGCGGGCAGTTCGAGCGGGACGGGGCTCTCGGGGAGGGCCGGGCCGGCGAGGACGTCGGTGGCGGGGCGGCGGAAGGGTGCCGGGTCGCCGGAGCTCTTGCGGGGGCGCAGTTCGGGGATCCAGACGGCGCCGTCGCGGGTGGCCCGGCAGACCGCGCCCGCCCGGGTCGCAAGCAGCTCACCGGGTTCGCCGCGCAGTCGGTCCTCGGGGTGACCGCCGTGCAGGAACACCTCCCGGCCGAGGAGTTCGTCCAGCACCCCGGGCTGCGAGTCGGCTCCGCGCAGTTTGCGCAGCACCGTCGCGGTGTCGTCGGCCGTCCAGTCGATCCGCCGCCGCTCCTGCCGGAAGACGTCCCGCCAGACGACCTGACCGTGGATGGCGGGGTCGCTCTGCGGTCGCGGTTTGTACGCGCCGTCCGCGTACCGGCGTACGGCGCGGTGGACGGCGGTGAGGGCGGCGTCGGCGGCCTCGTTGCGGTAGAGGTCGCTCTTGCCGACCGGCGGCACCGGGAACGGCTCGCTCGCCCAGACCGCGCCCGCGTCCATGGCCGCCTCGGCCTGCAGCACGGTCACCCCCCACCGGTCGGCACCGTCGGCGACGGCCCAGTCGAGGGACGAGGGGCCCCGGTCGCCGAGCGGTCCCGGATGGACGATCAGGCAGGTGTGCCGCTGCCAGACGTCCTCGGGGAGTGCCGTCTTCAGCATCGGCGCGATGATCAGCTCCGGGCGCCGGTCCCGTACGGCGCGGCGGACGGCGTCGGGGCCGTGGCCGGCGAGGACGACGCCCACCCGGTGGCCGAGGTCGGACAGTTCGGCGTAGACCCGCTGGGACAGGCTGTTGAACGCGCTTGCGACGAGCAGAATGTCCATGGTGCGGCATATTTGCCGCTTCAGCGGCTCCCGGAAAGGACCCGTGCGGCGTTTCGCCGACCGTCCTGCGCCGGACCACCCGCCCCCGCCCGTTCCGGGCGACCTGCCCCCGCCCGGAACGCCCACTCCATCCGGGGCTCCATCACCCACCGGAAGACCCGGCGTACCGGCGGTGTGCACAGCAGGGTCACCACCACGGCGGCGACGAGGTCAGCAGCCAGACAAGTCAGCTGCCACACGAACAGGGCCGCCAGGGACCAGGTCAGGTCAGGTCAGGTCAGGTCAGGTCAGGTCAGGTCACGATCGCCAGGTACTTCGCGTTGTCGAAGCAGGCGTCACGGCGTATGGCGGGTGTGCGGTCCGCGGCCTGCGCGGGCATGTCGAGCGCGGAAACGCGATCCGTCCGGTGCGCCGGGCACGAAGATGGTTCCGCCCGTGTCGACCGATGCCTGTTGGGAGCGTGCCGCGTGACGTCGTCGGACCGTGTCTCCGCACGATTCGTGGAACTGCTGGACACCCGTCCGGAGACCCTGCGGGAAGCCGCGGAGGACTTCGGTCACCTGGTGAGCGCTCCGCCGCTGGGCGCGCTGGGCGTGCTGCGGCCCCGGTCGGCGAAGGAGGTCGGGTACGCGCGGGCGAAGGGCGCGATCGCCTACCCGGTCAACGCGCTGCCGATGTCCCCCGCGGACCGGCGGGAGCACCACGGCAGCCGGTGGAGCACCCTGGCCGAGGCCAGGGGCGTCCACGACCCGCACGGCATCCTGGGCCGGGGAAACGGCCTGCGGGAACCGTCGTGAGGCGGGAGCGGACGGGAACGTCGGCATCCGGTTCCGCGGGTGTGTCGATTCCGGCCGGCTCCGTTCGTCGGTGGGGTGCAGGAAGCTCTTGAGGTCCGGGAGGAACCATGAAGTACATGTTGCTGGTCTGCGGCGACGACACCGCCGACGCGTCCGGGATGGCGCCGGTCGAACCCTGGGTGGAGGAGCACGGCGTCCGGCGCGGGACCCGGTTGTACGGCCACCGGCTGCAACTGCCGGACCAGGCCGTCACGGTGCGGGTGCGGGACGGGGAGGTGCTGCGGACCGACGGGCCGTTCGCGGAGACGAAGGAGTACGTGGCCGGGTTCGACGTCGTCGACTGCGACAGCCTGGCGGAGGCCGTGCGGATCGCCGCCGGGCACCCGGTGGCCACCATCGGGGCCATGGAGGTGCGCCCGTTCTGGGACGAGGGGCTCATGGAGGACGCCGGGACGGCCGTCCGCCGGATCGACGCCGAGCTGACGGCGGCCGCCCGCGACCGGGACGTCGACCGGATGGCGGCCTGCTACGCACCCGACGTGGAGGTCTTCGGGCCCGCCGGTGCGGAGGCGCAGTCGGGGATCGGCGCGCTGCGCAAGGCGGTGGAGGCGTGGTTCGCGACGCTGCGCGGGCCCGTGCACCGCGAGGTGCTGGAACTCCGCGTGCGTCCCGGGGAGGGCAGCACCTTCAGCCACGCCCTCGTCCGGCTCCACGGCACCCGGGTGACCGGGGAGCCCCTGGACCAGGTGGTGCGGGTGACCACCGGCTACCGGGACACCGGTTTCAGCTGGGTGATCGCCCATGAACACGTCTCGGTGCCCCTGGAGGCGAAGCCGTCGTGAAGTACGTCCTGTTCGTCTGCACGCCCGTGGGCGGCGGTGAGGAGCTCGGCCCCGCCGAGCTCGCCGAGGACCCGCGCCTCGCCTCGTACCTCCACGAGGTCCGTGCCCGGGACGTCGTCAGGGGCGGTGCCCGGCTGCGGTCCGGCTCCGACGCGACCACCGTGCGCGTCCAGGGCGACGAAGTGCTGCTGAGCGACGGGCCGTTCGCCGAGACGAAGGAGTACATCGCGGGCTTCGACGTCGTCGAGGTCGCCGACCTCGACGAGGCGATCGCGCTGGCCGCACGGCACCCCGCGGCGCTCGCCGGCGGCTCGGTAGAGGTCCGGCCGGTCTGGGAGTGAGCACCACGGAGGAGGTCGAGGAGGCCGTCGCCGCCGCCTTCCGCGCGGAGTGGGCCCAGGTCGTCGCCACCCTGATCCGGGTGACCGGCGACTGGGACCTCGCCGAGGAGTGCGCGCAGGACGCCTTCGCCCAGGCGCTGGAGCGGTGGCGGCGCGACGGCGTGCCGGGCCGCCCCGGCGCCTGGCTGACCACGACCGCCCGCAACCGCGCCCTGGACGTGCTGCGCAGGGAGGCGGTGGGGGCCCGGAAGCTGCGGGAGGCGGCGGTGCCGGCACGGGACGAGGGGCCGTACGACCCGTACGACCCCTTCGGCGAGGACGACGGCAGCGGGGTGGCGGACGACCGGCTGCGGCTGGTCTTCACCTGCTGCCACCCGGCGTTGCCCATCGAGGCGCGGGTCGCACTGACGCTGCGCACCATCGCCGGGCTGACCACGCCCGAGATCGCGCGCGCCTTCCTCGTCCCGGAGGCGACGATGGCGCAGCGTCTGGTGCGGGCCAAACGGAAGATCCGCAACGCCGGCATCCCGTACCGGGTGCCGCCCGCACATCTGCTGCCCGAACGCATCACGGGCGTCCTCGGCGTGCTCTACCTGCTGTTCAACGAGGGGTACGCGGCCACGGCCGGTGCCGACCTGCTCCGGACCGGCCTGTGCGCCGAGGCGATCCGGCTGGCCCGGCTGCTCGCCGGGCTGATGCCCGACGAACCGGAGGTCGTCGGGCTGCTCGCGCTTCTGCTGCTGCACGACGCCCGCCGGGACACCCGGGTGGACGCGGCCGGTGACCTGGTGACCCTGGAGGACCAGGACCGCACCGCCTGGGACCGCGCCGAGATCGACGAGGGCACCGCGCTCCTGGACGGCGCGCTGCGCCGCGGCCGCCCCGGCCCGTACCAGATCCAGGCCGCCATCGCGGCCTGTCACACCACCGCGCCGACCGCCGCCGACACCGACTGGGCCGACATCGCCGGCCTCTACGGCGAACTCCAGCGGTACGTCCCCTCGGCCGTGGTCCGGCTGAACCGCGCGGTCGCCGTGGGCATGGCCGAGGGCGGGGAGGCGGGGCTCGCCCTGGTGGCGGAGCTGGAGGCGGAGGACGACCTGGCCGGCTATCACCTGCTGCCCGCGACCCGCGCCGACCTGCTGCGCCGCCTGGGGCGCACCCGGGAGGCGGCCCGGTCGTACGAGCGGGCACTGGAGTTGGCGGAGAACGCGGCGGAGCGCAGGTTCCTGGAGAAGCGGCTCGCGCAGTGCCGGTCGGCGTAGGCGGCGGGGGGAGCCATGACATCTCCGGGCCGTCCCGACGGAGACGGCCCGGAGCAGTGCACCGGGATCAGGTACCGACGCCTCGCCGCGCCTCCTGTGCCAGCGTCCTGAACTCGGACCACTGCACCCGTGGCCGGGGCAGGCCGCGCCGGTGCAGGTAGCGGTCGGTGGCCCGCTTCGTGGTGCGGAGCACGCTCACCGCGTCGCTCACCCGGCCCGATCCCATCGGCTCCACCACCTTGGCGGGGACCAGCACAAGCCCGGATCCGCTCTCGCGCAGTTCGCCGCGCACGAGCGCGTTGTGCATGTGGTTGAGGCGCTCGTCGTGCCGGTGCACCAGCAGGGCGGCGGGGCCCGGAACGGCCGGGCAGTCGGCCGGGGCATCCACGGCGAACCCCTCGCCGGTGGGCACCGGCCGGGTCCGGGCCAGCACCGGCGCCCCGGTGGCGTCGCGCGCGGCGAGCACCGCCGTCGGGAAACGGGCGAGCTGCGCGGAGCCGACCAGGTCACCGGCCGCCGCAACGGGCGCGTCGGACGCGGGCAGCGGCGACCGTACGACGACCTGGTCGGGGGTCACGGTGATCAGCAGCCGCAGGTAGTACCAGTCCATCATCAGCCGCATCGGTGCCGTGACGTACGACCTGCTGTGCGGCTGCCGTTCGAACAGCATCCGCCAGTAGTCCTCGGCGCCCTGCGGCCCGGTCATGATCTCGTCGGGGCAGTCGGCACGGCCGCCGACGAATATCTGCGGGGCCTTCTCCAGGCCGCTGCCGGTGGGGTCGGAGAAGAGCAGGGCGACGCGGCCGTCCCGGCGGATGTTCAGTGCCTTCTGCGCGAACGCGAGGGAGGTGCTGAGCAGCAGCGTTCCGTCCGGGCGGCGCCGCACGGCCGTCGGCCAGGCGAGCGGGGTGCCGTCCCGGCCCAGGGTGGCGAACTCGCAGGTCCGGTAGGCGTCCAGGACGTCGAGCGGGGCGGTGTCGAGGAGGGCCATGGTCTACTCTCCGTCCAGCGGGGCGCGCATGGTCCGGCAGTAGGCAGCGTACTGGCGGCGGCCGACGACCTGCCAGAGCAGGCGGCCGAGCAGCGGGGCCTTGCCCAGGAAGAAGGCGCTCTCCTCGGGGGTGGCCTCCTCCAGGATCGCGCCGAGGGCCAGCAGGCGTTTGTTCTTCGGGAGCCCTTCCAGGCCGCGCTGCCCGACCAGTTCCCATTCCGGGACGGTCAGATGCTCGGCGATCAGCGGCAGCACCGAGCGCTCCTCCTCGTCGAGGTGCTCCAGGAGCGCGGTCCGGTGCGCGTCCAGCGCCAGCGCCAACTCCTCGCCGGTGATGCGGTCTCCGGCCCGCTCCCACAGGGGCAGCCACTCGGTGACCGCCGCCAGGGTGCGGTCGATCGCCTCGTGCTGCTCCGCCATCCGCGCCACCAGCGCCTCGTCGTGCGCGGCTCTGGCCCGCAGCAGCGGCCAGATCAGCTCGTCCTCGGCGTGGTGATGGTGGTGCAGGCCGAGGGTGTAGTCGCGCAGGGCGGCGGCGACCTGTGCCGCACGGGCCGGGTCGCCGTCGGGCACGGCGCGTACCAGCCGGGGCAGCAGCGCCGACTCGCGGCGGAAGACCCGGTGGACCACGACCATTTCATGGGTGTGAGGACGCTCCGCGGTGGCGGAGGCGCCGTTACTGCTGTTGAGGGACACGCTTTCCTGCTCCAACGATCCGATGTGCACGTCAGCGGCCGACCGTTTCCCACCCCTCTTGGCGTCCGCTTGGCGATCGGCTTGGCGGCGGGTCGGCGGCCGGCCAGGCGGCCCCGTCCAGTGCGCGTTCAACGTCTGTTGACAGGATCGACGCAGCGCTCGGGTAGATTCCCGCGCCGTGCTGTGTTTGCGAGTCCTGGGTCCGCTGGGTGCCGAAGTCGCCGGGACACCCGTCGAGTTGGGTGCTCCGCGGCAGCGTGCTGTGCTGGCGCTGCTGATCGCCGCCCGCGGCGGTGTCGTACCGGTCGACCGGATGACGGACGCCCTGTGGCGGGGGGAGCCGCCGGCCAAGGCCGCCGTGTCGCTGCACGCCTATCTGTCCAACCTGCGCCGGACGCTGGAACCGGGGCGGCCGCCACGGGCCCCGGCCACCGTCCTGGTCACCGCGGCGCCCGGATACGCCCTGCGGCTGGCCGGGGACGCGGTGGACGCCTGGCGGTTCGAGACCTGGGTCGGCCGTGCCCGCACCGCCCCGCCCGAGGAGGCCCGGCGGCTGCTCGCCGAGGCGCTGGGCTGGTGGCAGGGACCGGCCTTCGCCGAGCACGCGGACGAGGAGTGGGCCGGCGTCGAGGTGGCCCGGCTGGCCGGGCTGCGCGCGGAGGCCCGGGAACTCGCCGTGGCCGCGGACCTGCGCACCGGCCGGGCGGCACAGGCCGCCGCCGACGCCGGGGCGCTCGTCCGGGACAGCCCGCTGCGCGAGGAGGGCTGGCGGCTGCTCGCCCTCGCCCACTGGGCCTGCAACCGGCGGGCCGACGCCCTCGCCGCGCTGCGCCGCGCCACCGACGTCCTGCGCGCCGAGCTCGGCTGCGATCCGGGGCCGGCCCTGCGGGAGCTGGAGCACGCCGTGCTCAACGGGCGGCTCGACGTGCTGCGTGCGGCGGTGCCCGAGCCCGCCGCCGAACTCTCCACGCGCACCGGGCGCGGTCTGTTCGTCGGCCGGGACCCGGAACTGCGGAGCCTGGACGGGGCCGCCCGGGCCGCTCGCCGGGCGGGCGGCCTCGTGCTGGTCACGGGTGCGGCCGGGGCGGGCAAGACCGCGTTCCTCGACCGGGCCGCCGCCCGGCTGCGGGAAGCGGGCTGGCGGGTGGTGATCGGGCGCTGCCCCGAGTACGAGGGCGCACCGCCCGCCTGGGCGTGGGTGGAGGCGCTCGGCGCGCTCGCCCGCGAGGTGCCCCCGGCCCGCCCGGAGGAGCTGGCGGTGCTGCTGCGGGAGCCGGAGAGCACGGCCGGCCCGGCCCAGGCCGAGGCCACCGCCGGCCGCTTCCGCATGCACCGCGCCTTCGCCGCCTGGCTGCGCGACGCGGCCTCCCGGGCACCCCTCGCCGTCCTGCTGGAGGACCTGCACCGGGCGGACGCCGAGACCCTCGCCCTGGTCGAGGCGGCGGCCGCCGTCACCGGGGTGCCTCTGCTCACCGTCGCCGGTTACCGGCCCACCGAGGTCGACGAGCACCTCCTCAAGACCCTCGCCCAGCTCGCCCCGGCCGCCCCGCACCGGATCGCGCTGGGCGGCCTGACCCCGGAGGACACCGCCACCCTCGTCGACGCCGTCTGCGGGGAGCCGGTGGATCCGGCGACCGTGGCGGCGCTGGCCGAGCGCACCGGCGGCAATCCGTTCTACGTGCTGGAGAGCGCCCGTCTCCTGGCCGACGAAGGCGCCCTGGTTGCGGTCTCCGAGGTCCCCCAGGGCGTGCGTGACGTACTGCGCCGGCGCCTGGCCCTGCTGCCCGCCGCCGCCCGGTCCGTCGTACAACTCACCGCCGTGCTGGGACTGGAGGCCGAGGTGGCGCTGCTCGTCGACGCCGCCGAGGCGGACGAGGAGCAGGTGCTGGAGGGCCTGGACGCGGCGCTGGCCGCCGGGCTGCTCGCCGAACCCGGGCCGGGCCGCGTCCGGTTCGTGCACGCCCTGGTCCGCGACACCGTCTACGCCGACCTGTCCGGCGCCCGCCGCTCCCGGCTGCACGCCGGCGTCGCGCGCCTCCTGCGCCACCACCACCCCGCCGAACTCGCGGCTCTGGCCCACCACTTCGCCCGTTCCGGCAGCGCGGCCGACGCGCCGCTCGCCGTCGACTACGCGCTGCGGGCCGCCGAGGCCGCCGAACGGCGCTACGCCCACGACGTCGCCGTCACCCTGATCCAGCAGGCGATCGACACCCATACCGCGACCACCGGCGACGACGCCCCGCCCGACCGGCTGATCGAGCTGCTGGTACGGCTGCTGGGCGCGCAGGTGCGGACCGGCGCCACGGACGCTGCCCGGCGCACCCGGCAGCGTGCGGTGGAACTCGCGGAACAGGCCGACCGGGGCGACCTGGTCGCGGCCGTGTACGGGGCGTGGACCGAGCCCGCGGCCTGGCGCAGCCGGCTCGAAGGACCGTACGACCGGACCGCGTTGGCCCGCCTGGAACGGCTGGCCGCCGATCCCGGCCTCGACGGCCCGACCCGGGCGCGGGTCCTGCAGGCCCTCGTCGACGCGGTCGCCGCCGAGGATCCGCCGCGGGCCCTGCAGGCGTCCCACGTCCAGCTGGCGCTCGCCCGTGCCGACGGCGAAGCCCCGCTGATGGCGGCCGCGTTGATGACCTCGGCGCGGTTGCTGCCGCACGAGACCCGGGCCGCCGCCCGATCGCAGCTCACCGCCGAACTGCGCGCCATCACCCACGCCCACGACCTGCCCGCCTATCGGTGGATCTGCGAGAACCTGGACTCGATGACCGCGGCCGCCCGCAACGACCCGGCGGCCGTGCAGCGGCACACCGCGGAGGGGCTGGTCCTCGCCCGCCGTTACCGCATGGTGTGGGCGCAGGGACTCAGCGCCGCGACCTCCGCGATGCTGGCCACCGTGGCCGGCCGCTTCGAGGCGGCGGAGACCGCTTACGCGGAGGCGGACACCCTGCTGCAGCAGGTGGGCGCCCATCACGCGACCGGGTTGCGCACGCTGGCGCTGATCACCATGCGGCTCGTCCAGGACCGGGTGGCCGAGATCGAACCGGTGGTCCGTGCCGTGTACGAGTCCGCGGGTGCCCCGGTCGCGGTGGCGCAGGCGCTGGTCCTGGCCCGGCTGGGCCGACTCGACGAGGCCCTGGCCGTACCCGTGTCCCCGGAGCCGCTGCAGGACCATCTCTACGGCCTGGAGCTCGACTTCCGCGCCCAGCTCGCCGTGCTCCACCGGGACCACGACTCGGCGGCCGCCCTGCTCGGGCACCTGCTCCCGCTGCGGGACCAGCTGGCGGGCGCGGCGGGCGCGGTGTACGCGAGCCGTCCGCTCGCGCACGCCCTCGCCGACCTGCACCGGCTCCTCGGCGAGGACCGGGCGGCGGCCGAGGGCTACGCGCTGGCCGAACGCACCGCGTACGCCTGGGGATCGGCCCACCTCGCGGCGGACGCCGGCCGGGCGGCGGCGGACCTGGCCGAGGCCAGGGCGCGCCGCCGCACCCTCGCGACCTGACCGCGCCGCCCGGGGCGTCAGCCGCCGAGCGCGGCCATCACCACCGCCTTGGCCTCCTCCTGCACCCGGGCCAGGTGGTCGGGGCCCTGGAAGGACTCGGCGTAGATCTTGTAGACGTCCTCGGTACCGGACGGGCGGGCCGCGAACCAGGCGTTCTCCGTGGTCACCTTGATGCCGCCGATCGCCGCGCCGTTGCCCGGGGCCTCGGTGAGGACGGCGGTGACCGGCTCCCCCGCCAGGGTCTCGGCGGTGACCTGGGCCGGGGAGAGCTTGGCCAGCAGGGCCTTCTCCTCGCGGGTCGCCGGCGCGTCGATGCGGGCGTAGGCGGGCTCGCCGAAGCGGGCGGTGAGGCCGGCGTAGTGCTCGGACGGGGTCTTGTCCGTCACGGCCGTGATCTCGGAGGCGAGCAGGGCGAGCAGGATGCCGTCCTTGTCGGTGGTCCACACCGAGCCGTCCCGGCGCAGGAAGGAGGCACCGGCGGACTCCTCGCCGCCGAACCCGATCGCCCCGCTGACCAGTCCGTCCACGAACCACTTGAACCCGACGGGGACCTCGACCAGTTGGCGGCCGAGGTCGGCGGCGACCCGGTCGATCATCGAGGACGAGACGAGGGTCTTGCCGATGCCGGCGCGCGCCGCCCACTGCTCGCGGTGGCGGTAGAGGTAGGAGATGGCGACGGCCAGGTAGTGGTTGGGGTTCATCAGGCCGGCGTCGCGGGTGACGATGCCGTGCCGGTCGGCGTCGGCGTCGTTGCCGGTGGCGACGCGGAATTCGTCCCGCTTCTCGATGAGCGAGGCCATCGCGTACGGCGACGAGCAGTCCATGCGGATCTTGCCGTCCCAGTCCAGCGTCATGAACCGCCAGGTGGGGTCGGTGTACGGGTTGACCACGGTCAGGTCGAGCCCGTGCCGTTCGGCGATCCGGCCCCAGTAGGCGACGGAGGCGCCGCCGAGCGGGTCGGCGCCGATGCGCAGTCCGGAGGCCCGGACCGCGTCGAGGTCGAGGACGCTGGGCAGGTCGTCGACGTAGGTGCCCATGAAGTCGTACCGGCCGGTGGTCGGCGCGGCGAGCGCGCGCTCGTACGGGATCCGCTGTACGTCCTTCATCCCGCCCGCGATGATCTGGTTGGCGCGGTCCTGGATCCAGGAGGTGGCGTCGGAGGCGGCGGGGCCGCCGCTGGGCGGGTTGTACTTGAAGCCGCCGTCGGCGGGCGGGTTGTGCGAGGGGGTGACCACGACGCCGTCCGCGAGGCCGGTCGTACGGCCCCGGTTGTGGGTGAGGATGGCGTGCGAGACGGCGGGGGTGGGGGTGTAGCCGTCGGCGCTGTCGATCAGGACGGTCACGCCGTTGGCCGCGAAGACCTCCAGGGCGGTGACCTTGGCGGGCTCGGACAGGGCGTGGGTGTCGGCTCCGAGGAAGAGGGGGCCGTCGGTGCCCTGGCCGCCGCGGTACTCGCAGATGGCCTGGCTGGTGGCGGCGATGTGGTCCTCGTTGAAGGCGGTCGTCAGCGACGATCCGCGGTGGCCCGAGGTGCCGAACGCCACCCGCTGGCCCGGGTCGGACGGGTCGGGGTGCAGTGCGTAGTAGGCCGTGACCAGCCGGGCCACGTCGACGAGGTCCTCCGGAGCCGCCGGCCGGCCCGCTCGCTCATGCGGCATGAGTCCACTTCCTCCGCAGTCGTTGATCGATCGCTCGCCGCCCATCTTTCCTTGTCAGCGGCCGCGGGCGCGAGTGCGGCACCGGCCGCGCGCCGAAGACACGGCGGGTTCACGGCGGGTTCACAGCAGTCGTACCGTGTCCGGGGCCCGCTCCTCGAAGATCTCGACCAGCCAGTCGAAGACGGTGGCCCCGCGTCCGGCGCGGGCCTCGGCCAGCTCCGCCGCGACGTCGGCACGGTTGGTCGGGTGGCAGCGGGCGAGCCGGAGCTCCAGCTGGCGGGCGGTCTCCGCATGGCCCAGGTACGCGCGGGACGTCTCGTGGTCGCGCCACTCGAAGACGAAGTCGCCGTCGTCGGGTGTGCCGAAACCGCCCCTGAGGCAGTCGACGAACGCGTCGAGGTTGCGGCCGAAGTAGCCGCCGGGCCCGTTGACCGCCTCGCCGACCACCCGCCAGAAGTCCTCCAGGGTCCTGATCCCGCTGCCGTCCAGTACATAAGTCACCGTCACGGCCCGCAGGATACGGCGGTCCGCGGGCATTGATCGCGCACGGCAGCACTCGCACCGGTCCACGGACACCGGTCAACGGCTTCCGTACCGGAAACGCGGAAGGGCCCCCGGAACCGTCCGGAGGCCCTCTCGTGTCGTTCGGTGTGCCGCGCCGCGGGTCAGTGCGGAGCGGGCACCGTGCGGGCGGCGGCCGGCGCCTTCGCCGGCCTCGGGTTGAGGACACGGTCGGCCAACTCGCCGAACAGCAGGCCGAATCCGCCCCACAGCACCACCTGGATGGCGAGCGCCGAGAGCCGGAACCGCCACAGCAGGGTGGCCGGGAAGTCGCTCGGCACCTCGTTGACGACCGGCAGGAACTGGTACGCCAGCCCGATGAGGACGCCGAACGCGACCACCGCGAGGACGGTCGCCCACCAAGTGCCCAGCCGCGGCCGGAGCCGCTTGCCGAGGATGGTGGCGGCGATCGCGAGGAGCACGCTGAGCACCATCATCAGGAAGTACAGCGTGGTCCGCTTGCCGATGGTGTCCGGGTCGCCCACCGACGGCGGGTTGGCCGGGTACTTCAGGAACGGCACCACGTAGACGACCGCCAGTGCGCAGCCGGACAGCAGCAGTGCCGTCGCCCGCGGCGAGAAGCGGCCGACACGGCCGAGGGCGAAGGAGTAGGCCAGGGCGGCGATGCCGCCGAAGGCGACCCCGTAGACCAGGACACCGGTGGCCAGGCCGGCGGTGGACTGCAGGGAGCGGGAGACGACCGCCATCTCGTGCTCGTGCGAGTGGGCGTCCTCGTAGCCGATCGCCTTGTCGACGTTCGGCTCACCGAGCAGGTAGGCGACGACGAGGGCGAGCAGACCGGCGGCCAGGCCGGCGAGCATGCCTCGCACCAGGAGGTTACGGACCGTTGCGGAGTTCATGGGTGGTACGGCGACCCTCGCTCGCGTCAGTGGCAGGGGAAGCCGAGCAGGTGGCGGGCGTCGTGCACCCACTCGTGGACGTCCGTGCCGCTGAACACGGAGGTGGCGCCCTGTTCGGCGCCGACGAAGTAGAGCAGGACCAGCATCAGGATGCCGAAGAAGACCGCCCAGGGAGCTATCGCGGACAGCGGCAGCTTGGCGGGAACGGCGGGGGTGTTGGCTGTCGGCGGAGCGACGGTCTGCGCCATGGCAGGACCTCCTCTGGGAGTTCGCGTCCCATCTCGGTGGTGCACAGGACGACGGCCACGGGTCTGACTCACAAACAGCCCTGGAGCTCTTGCATACAGTGGCGCGACCGTGCCGGATTTCCACCGGCTTCCGTCTCGCCGTCGTCGATATCGGACAGACCGTACCGCGTGTCAGGGGCACGGCCAAGACCGCGTCACCAGGCGTGATCTTCATCTCGCGCCTGGTGGGCGGCTGGTGGGACGGTTCAGGCGGGTGGGGCGAGGCCCAGTTCGCGGTCGCCGAGCGGGGCGAAGAAACGGTCGACGTCCGCGTCGGTGACCTCGGCGAGGGTGCCCGGGGACCAGTGCGGGGCGCGGTCCTTGTCGACGACCTGGGCGCGGATGCCCTCCACCAGGTCGGGGCTCGCGAGGGTCGCGCAGGAGACGCGGTACTCCTGGTCCAGGACCCGTTCCAGGGAGCCCAGTTGCCGGGCCCTGCGCAGCGCCTGCAGCGTGACCTTCAGGGAGGTGGGCGACCTGGTGAGCAGGGTGTCCGCGGCCTCCTTCGCCGCCGGGTCGCCGTGCGCGAGCAGCCGCTGGACGATCTCCTCGACCGTGTCGGCCGGGTAGCAGGCGTCGATCCACGCCCGGTGCCCGGCCAACTCCCCGTCCGGCGCCTGCCGGACCTGCCGGGCGAGCGCCTCGGGCACGGGCAGGGTGGCGAGGTCGGCGACGAACGCCCGGAGCGAGCCGGAGGGCATGTAGTGGTCGGCGAGTCCGCACAGCATCGCGTCGGCGGCGCCGATCTGGGCGCCGGTCAGGGCGAGATGGGTGCCGAGTTCGCCGGGCGCGCGGCCGAGCAGGTAGGTGCCGCCGACGTCGGGCACGAAGCCGATCCCGGTCTCGGGCATGGCGATCCGGGACCGTTCGGTGGCGATCCGGACGCCGCCGTGGGCCGAGACACCGACCCCGCCGCCCATCACGATGCCGTCCATCACGGCGACGTACGGCTTCGGGTACCGGGCGATGCGGGCGTTGAGGTGGTACTCGTCCCGCCAGAAGGCGGCCGCGGCCGACCCGTCGCCGTCGCGGGCGTCGTCGTGGACGGCGCGGATGTCGCCGCCCGCGCACAGGCCGCGCTCCCCCGCGCCGGTGACGACGACGGTCTCGACGGCCGGGTCGTGCTCCCAGGCGGTGAGCGCCTCGTCGATGCGGCGCACCATCGCGTGCGTCAGCGCGTTGATGGCCTGCGGCCGGTTGAGCGTGATGTGCGCGGCCCGTCCGTCGACGTGCAGCAGGACGTGTTCCTCGGCGCCGGTCATCCGGACACCTCCGCCGGGCCGCGGGCCACGATGAGGCGCATGATCTCGTCGGTTCCTTCCGGGATCGGGTGGACACGTGGGTCACGGACGATCTTCTCCTGCCCGATCCGTCCACGGCACGCCGACCCTCGCACCCGCCGCCGCCAGGCACGACGTAACCGTCGGTAACATCTTCGGCGGTGCCGGACCCCGCGATCCGCCCGGTCCGCGGCCGTTCGCCCCTCGATAACTGCCCGTCCGTCCACGACGTGGATGAACAGGCAGTGACCGGCCGGGACTTGAAGGTCCTTCGCAAGGCAAGCCGGGCTGGTCAGACCCTTGAGCGATAACCTACCCATGGGTATGGACAGTTGAGCCGTCAAGCTAGCCTCTTCCCATGGAGACTCCCGAGCCTCGCTGGCTGACGGATGACGAGACGCAGTGCTGGCTCGTCCTTGCCGGGGTGCTGGTCCGGCTGCCGGCGGAGCTGGACGCGCAACTGCAGCGGGACGCGGGGATCAGTCACTTCGAGTACCAGGTGCTGTCGGGACTCTCCGAGGCACCCGGGCGCACCCTGCGGATGAGCGAGCTGGCGATGTTCGCCAACGGCTCGCTGTCCCGGCTCTCGCACGTCGCCAAGCGGCTCGAGGACCGGGGCTGGCTGCGCCGGGAGCCGGACCCGGACAACGTCCGCTTCACCGTGGCGACGCTGACGGACGCCGGCTGGGAGAAGGTCGTCGACTCGGCGCCCGGGCACGTGGCGACGGTACGGCGGATGGTCCTCGACCCGCTGACCCGGTCCCAGGTCCGGCAGTTGCACGAGATCGGCCGTCGCATCCTCGCGGCGACGGACGGCGCGGGCAGGCCGTTGAGCTAGGCGCTCCACCGGCTTCGCCGCGATGCGCCGTCGTTCGCCTGCGGCGCCGTCGTGGCTGGTCGCGCCCACGCGGCGGTAGCCGCACATGCCATACAGCCCCGCGCCCCTTCAGGGCGCTTGAGTGAGCCGCACGCGCCATACGCCCCCACGTCCCTCCGGGGCCCGTACGGGCGGCAGCGGGCTTCCCGTGGGCCCCTAGCCGATGCCCCCTCCTCCTCCCCACCCCCCGCGACACGCTACCGTAGTGTTTACTCCAATTGTATTCATCACTACAGTAAGCTGGCCGTCAGTCGGCGGCCAGTGCCGTCACGACGGGAAGAGCAGCCCCATGACCAGTGCCTCGCGCCGGATCGACGTCCACCAGCACCTGGTCCCGCCCTTCTACCGGGACGCCCTCGCCGAGCGCGGGATCACCGAGGCGGGCGGCCGGGCCCTGCCCGAGTGGAGTCCCGAGGCGGCGCTGGAGCTGATGGATCTGCTCGGCACCGAGACGGCGATCCTGTCGGTCTCCACCCCGGGCACCGGCTTCCTCGCCGACCCCGGCGAGGCCGCCGCCCTGGCCCGGCGGCTGAACGACTTCTCCGCCGCGCTCGCCGCCGCGCACCCGGGCCGCTTCGGCTGGTTCGCCACCCTGCCCCTGCCGGACGCCGCCGCTGCCGCCAAGGAGGCCGAGCGCGCCCTCGCCGAGTTCGGCGCCGACGGCGTCACCCTGCTCGCCAACACCGGCGGCGACTACCTCGGGGCCGCCGGCCAGGACGCCCTGTGGCGGGTCCTGGACGAGCACGGGGCCGTCGCGTTCGTCCACCCTGCCGAGCTGCCCGGGCCCGCCGTGGACGGGATCCCGCCGTTCGCCGCCGACTTCCTCCTCGACACCACCCGCGCCGCCTACCTCCTGGTCCGCAACGGTGTCGTGCGCCGGTACCCGCACATCCGGTTCGTCCTCAGCCACGCGGGCGGTTTCGTGCCGTACGCCTCCCACCGCATGGCCGTCGCCCTCGCGGCCGACACCGGACGCAGCCCCCTGGACATCCTGGAGGACCTGCGCGGCTTCTACTTCGACACGGCGCTGTCCTCCAGCCCGGCCGCCCTGCCCACACTGCTCGCCTTCGCCCGGCCCGGGCACGTCCTGTTCGGCAGCGACTGGCCGTTCGCGCCGGCCGCGGCGGGCCAGTACTTCGCCAACGGGCTGGACGGCGGGGTCGACCCCGGCACCCTCGCGGCCGTCGACCGCGGCAACGCCGAGGCGCTCTTCCCACGCCTGGCGACCGGCACCCCCGCCCCGGCTCCCGCCCGTCCGTTTCCCGCGCGGCTGCGGCAGTCCGTACGGCGCGCCGGTGCCCGCGCCTTCTTCAGGATGGTCCAGCCCGGTACCGACTGAGCGGCTTCCCTGGAGGTCCGGTGAACCGGCAGGGAACTCTTGGTCATGGGTTTCCCTGGACGGCCGTTCGAGAACAAAGGGCTGCCTAACATGAGGCGATCACGAACGGTACGAACCCCCGGGAGATCGGGATGGTGTTGTCCGGCCTCGGCTGGAGGTCGTTGCGTCCCTGGGCGGTCGTCGGTGTCGCCGTCGTATGCCTGGTGGCCGGAGTTCTGGCGCTCACGCACGGCTCACGCCCCGCACACGCCGACCCGGCCGCGCTGCCGCACACCACCGTGGAGGTGTCCGCCAGCCGCTGCGGCCGGGGGTGGAGCACCCCGGTGTCCGGCGTCCAGGTCTTCGACCTGCACAACCCGACCGACGGGGCCGCCGAGGTCCTCCTGGAGGACCCGAGGAGCCAGGCCGTGTACGGCGAGGTGGAGGACATCGGGCCCGGCACCACCCGGGAACTGACCGTCCGGCTCGGGAAGGGCGCCTACGCCTTCAAGTGCGTGCCCGACGACGCCGACGCCGTCACCGGGCCCACGGTCCGCATCGGCAGGGGCGGCAGCGGGCCTGCCGCGGCCCCGGTCACCGAGCACGACCTGATCCCGCCCGCGCTCGCCTACCAGAAGTGGGTCGGCGGCGGCCTGTCCGACGTCGTACGGCTGACGACCGCCCTGCGGGACGCGATCGACCGTGGTGATCTCGCCGCCGCCCGCACCGCCTGGCTGCCGGCGCACCTGGAGTACGAGCGGCTGGGCGCGGCGTACGACGCCTTCGGTGACGCCGACGGCGCGATCAACGGCACGGACGCGGGGCTGGCCGGCGGGGTGCACGACAAGGACTTCACCGGCTTCCACCGGATCGAGTACGGCCTCTGGCACGGCGAGTCCGCGACCGGCCTGCGCGGCCCGGCGGCGGACCTGGTGAAGGCGGTCACCGGGCTGCGCGACGACTGGGCGCAGACCCGGATGGACCCCGCCCAGCTGGGGCTGCGGGCGCACGAGATCCTGGAGAACACGGTGCAGTTCGAGCTGACCGGCCGTACCGACTACGGCAGCGGCAGCAACCTCGCCACCGCCCGCGCCAACCTGGACGGCACGGTGGAGGTCATGTCCCGGCTGCACCCGCTGCTCGCCACCCGGTACGCGGATCTGGCCGGTCTGGAGAGCGAGTTGAAGCAGGCCGGCGAGACCCTCGACGGCTTCGGGCACGGCGGCACCTGGACCCCGCTCGGGAAGCTCGGCCACCGGCAGCGCGAGGACGTCGACGCGGTCCTCGGCGACCTGGTGGAGCGGCTGGCGTCGGTGGCGACCCTGTGCGATCCGCGGAGGACGGTATGAGCACGGACGAGACGGCCGGCAGCAGCGGAGTGGGCCGCCGCGGGTTCCTGCGCGGCGCGGCCCTCGCAGGCGCCGGGCTGGCCGCGGGCGGTGCGGCCGCCCCCGCCACGGACCCGACCGCCCCCGGCGCCACCACCCCCGGCACGATCGCCCCCTTCCACGGCGCCCGCCAGCAGTCCGCGGTCGCCGCGCCCCGCCGGACGACCGTGTTCACGTCCCTCGACGTCACCGCCGAGAGCCGCGCCGAGCTGACCGAACTGCTGCACACGCTCACCGACCGCGCCCGCTTCCTGACCTCGGGCGGCACCCCGGACCCGGTCGGGGTCACCGGGCCGCCCGCCGACTCGGGCGTCCTCGGCGAGCAACTGCCCTCCGGTGCGCTGGCGGTGACCGTCGGCGTCGGCGGCTCGCTCTTCGACGACCGGTACGGGCTCGGGAAACTGAGGCCGCGTGGGCTGACGACGATGCCCGCCTTCCCGGACGACGACCTGCGGCCCGAGTGGTGTCACGGCGACCTCAGTTTGCAGTTGCACGCGGACGACACCGACACCGTGCTGCACGCACTGCGCGACATCGCCCGGCACACCCGGGGCGGCATGCAGGTCCGCTGGCGGCTGGACGGCTTCACCAGTCCGCCCCGCCCGTCCGGCACCCCGCGCAACCTGCTGGGGTTCAAGGACGGCACCGCCAACCCGGAGACCGGCAGCGCCCGGGAGATGGACCGGCTGGTGTGGGTCGGCAAGGACTCCGGCGAGCCGGAGTGGGCGGTCGGCGGCAGCTACCAGGTGGTACGGCTGATCCGGATGCTGGTGGAGTTCTGGGACCGGGTCTCGCTCAGCGAGCAGGAGCGGATGTTCGGCCGCTCCCGGGAGTCCGGGGCGCCCCTGGACGGGAACGCCGAGCACGACACGCCCGACTACGCCGACGACCCCAAGGGTGACGTCATCCCGCTGGACGCGCACATCCGGCTGGCCAACCCGCGCACCACGGCCACCGCCGACCAGCGGATCCTGCGCCGCGCCTACAACTACGACCGGGGCATGGACAGCAACGGCAACCTCGACATGGGCCTGCTGTTCAGCTGCTACCAGCAGGACCTGGCCCGGCAGTTCGAGACCGTACAGAAGCGGCTGGCCGGGGAGCCGCTGGTCGACTACATCTCGCCGTTCGGCGGCGGCTACTTCTTCGCCCTGCCCGGGGTACGGGACCGGAACGACTGGTTCGGACGCGCTCTCCTCACCTGAGCTTGTTCGAACAACTCCCTGGCGATTCCGTAACCCGAACGGTCAATACACCGTCAAGATTTGCCCCAGCATCCCTGACCCGGTGTTCATTCACCCGCCATCATGGCTCCGCCGTAGCGCCCGCAAGCGGGCGAAGCATCCCTGCCTGTACGACGCAGTGACGTTCATGCCCGGAGGGGAACCAGCATGGCCAGCACAGGAAGACGAACGGCGATCAGGAGCCTCGGCGCTCTCGCGGGGGCCGCCGCACTCACGGTCCTCGGGGGCACCGCGCCCAGTTGGGCCGCCGTACCCGCCGGGCACGGTGGCGGCTCGTCGACCGCTACCCCGATCAAGCACGTGGTCGTGCTGTTCGACGAGAACATCTCCTTCGACCACTACTTCGCGACCTACCCGAAGGCCGCGAACACCGACGGCACGAAGTTCACGGCGTCCAAGAAGACCCCGAAGGACATCGACACCGTCGCGCACGCCGGGCTGCTGACGAAGAACCCGAACCAGTACGCGCCCAAGCGGCTCTCCTCGTCACAGGCGATGACCTGCGACCAGAACCACTCCTACGGGCCCGAGCAGCTGGCCTACGACGGCGGCAAGGCCGACCAGTTCGTGCAGAACACCGAGGTCGACAAGTGCTCGGGCGGCCTGTTCGGCGAGCCGGGCCTGGTGATGGACTACTACGACGGCAACACCGTCACCGGTCTGTGGAACTACGCCCAGCAGTACGCCCTCAACGACCGTTCCTACAGCTCGGTCTACGGCCCGTCCACGCCCGGCGCGCTCAACCTGATCTCGGGTCAGACGCACGGCGCCATCTCGGTGGACTCGGTCACCGGCAAGCAGACGTCGACGCCCGACTCGTACGCCATCGCGTCGCCGAACGCCAAGGGCGTCGGTACGGTCATCAACGACCCCGACCCGGCCTACGACGACTGCTCCGACAAGGACCACACCAGCACCAGCGCGCTGGCCTCGCTGCAGGGCAAGAACATCGGCGACCTGCTCAACTCCAAGCACGTGACGTGGGGTTGGTTCCAGGGCGGCTTCCGCCCGTCCACGGCGTACAGCGGCGCGTCCGGCTCCTACGCCAAGTGCGACACCACGCACACCAACGTCGGCGGCGCCTCCGTGGTCGACTACAGCCCGCACCACAACCCGTTCTCGTACTACAAGTCGACGTCCAACCCGCACCACGTGGCGCCGAAGAACGTGAACGAGATCGGCCACAACGGCCAGGCGAACCACAACTACGACCTCACCGACTTCACCGCGGCCGCCAAGGCGGGCAAGCTCCCGGCCGTCAGCTTCCTGAAGGCCGGTGAGTACCAGGACGGCCACGCCGGCTACTCGGACCCGACCGACGAGCAGCACTTCCTCGTCAACGAGATCAACGCCGTCCAGAGCTCGCCGCAGTGGAAGTCCACCGCGATCGTCATCGCGTACGACGACTCCGACGGCTGGTACGACCACGCCTACGCCAAGCCGCGCAACGGCTCCACGGACTCCACGGTCGGCTCCAACGGCAAGGCCCTGGACAGCGCGGCCTGCCAGGCGGGCCCGGCCGCGTCCGGTGGCTACGCCGACCGCTGCGGCCCCGGCACCCGGCAGCCGCTGCTGGTCATCTCGCCGTACAGCAAGGTGAACAAGGTCGACCACACCCAGACCGACCAGTCCTCGATCACCCGCTTCATCGAGGACAACTGGCGCACCGGCCGCGTCGGCGACCACTCCTTCGACGCCACCGCGGGCTCGCTGACCAACATGTTCGACTTCAAGCACCCCAACAACAAGCAGGTGCTGCTGAACGCGGACGGCTCCGTCAAGCACATCGGCCCGATCCGCCACGTCTCCGCGGTGAGCACCAGCATCACCCCGGGCCCGGCGATGGTGAACACGGCCGCCACGACCGACTCCGGCCAGTTCCCGGCCCTTTCGATCGGTCTCGGCGTGGGCGCCCTGGTGGCCGCCGGCGCCACGGGCACGTACCTGACGCTGCGCCGCAGGCAGCGCACGGCCGCCTGACCCCTCCCCCGCCCCGACCCGATCGGCACGGTCCTCCTCCCCGGACCGTGCCGATCGGCGTCTTCGGCGCAGGCACACGGCCGGCCACCGCCTGATCGTGCTCACCCCGCCGGCCACCAAGGGCGCCGGCGGCCACCCCGAGATCTGGGAGATGACCGAGGTCACCGACCCCGGCGAGGAAGGCGGCCTCCGCCCGGCGCGCCCCCGGGACGCGGCGGCTGCCGGGGCGGCGGCCGTGCGTGCGGTTGTCGTCCGTCCTGTGGCACGGGATGCTGAGGGGGCACGGAGGGAAGCGGTGCCCATGGATCGTTTTCCGAACGCGGCCAACGTCGACTTCCACAGTCCTCTGGACCTCACCAAGGCCGCGGCCGCGGTGCTGGACGCCGAAGGCCGCATCTCGGGATGGGGCCCCTCGGCCCAGCGCCTCCTCGGACATCCGCCCGAGGACGTGCTCGGCCGGCCCGCGGCCCGCCTGCTGGCGGCGGATCCGGGACAGCGGCTCTCCGCGCTCTGCACGGCGCACCGGCCCCGCAGCACGGTCCTTGACCTGTCCTGCAAGGACGGGCGCACCCTGCGCGCGGCCGTGACCTTCAGCCCGCTCGCGCCCCAGGGCGCGGCCGCGACCGTCGTGGTCGCGGCCGACCTGGCGGCGCTGCGCGGCTGGGAGGCCCAGCTGGCCATGTTGCAGGGGCTGGCCACGGAGTCCTCCGTGGGGCTGACGATCTTCGACACGGACATGCGCGTCGTGTGGGGGAACGTCTCCACCGACCTGGAGCTCGCGGGGGTCGCCCAGTACGTCGGCCGCCCGGCCGCGGACCTCTTTCCCGAGGGGGAGTTCATCTCCCGCCACCATCCTCCGGACGAGGACCAGATCATGGAGCACGTGCTCACGACGGGCGAGCCGATCATGGGTATGCACTATCGCGGGCGGGCCCCCGCCGACCCGGTGCGCGAGCACGTCTGGTCCTGCTCGTACCACCGGCTGGTGGACGCCCGGGGCGAGCCGCTGGGGCTGTTCGAGGAGTCCCTGGACATCACCGACCGCTACCGCGCCCAGGAGCGGCTGTCCCTGCTGGTACGGGCGGGGAAGCGCATCGGCGCCTCGCTGGACGTACGCCGTACGGCCGCGGAGCTCGCCGACGTGGCGGTGCCGCAGCTGGCCGACGAGGTGCTGGTGGACCTGCCGCCCGCGGTCATCGAGGGCCGGCAGCCGCCGACGGGCTCGGCGCCGGGGCACAGCCTGCTGCGCATGCACGGCCGCACCCCGGAGGAGTTCCGGACCACTCCCGTCTCCTATCCGGCGTCGTCGCCGCAGGCGCTGAGCCTGGCCACCAGCCGCCCCGTCGTCGACGCCGCCCCGCACGGCCCGGCGGACGAGCCGGCACCGGCCGACCGGCGCTCCAGCCTGTTCGTCCCGCTGGTCGCCCGGGACGCGGTCCTCGGACTCGCCACCTTTCTGCGCAGCAGCAACCCCGACCCCTTCGGGCCCGAGGAGCAGACCCTTGCGGTGGAGCTGACCGAGCGCGCCGCCGTCGGCATCGACAACGCCCGCCGGTACACCAGCCAGCACGCGGCGGCCCTGGTGCTGCAGCGGAGCCTGCTGCCGCAGCACCTGCCCGAGCAGAGCGCGGTCGACGTGGCATACCGCTATCTGCCCGCCGACAGCCGGGTGGGAGTGGGCGGCGACTGGTTCGACCTGATCCCGCTGTCCGGTGCCCGGGTGGGGCTGACCGTCGGCGACGTGGTCGGCCACGGCGTGCACGCGGCCGCGACCATGGGCCGGCTGCGTGCCACCGTGCGGACCCTGGCCCTGCTGGACCTGGACCCGGCCGAGCTGCTCACCCGCCTCGACGGCCTGGTCGCGCAGGACTCCGAGCCCCACGCGGACGACGGGCTGGGCGACGAGGCGCTCGGGGTGACCTGCCTGTACGCGATCTACGACCCGGTCAGCGGCCGCTGTGTCTGGGCGAGCGCGGGTCACCCCCCGCCGATCGTGGCCGACGCGAGCGGCTCGGTCGCGCTGTCCGCGCTGGCGCCGGGACCACCCCTGGGGCTGGGCAGCCTGCCCTACGAGAACGTCGAGCTGAGCCTGTCCAGCGGCAGCGTGGTGGCGTTCTTCACCGACGGCGTCGTGGAGGACCGGCGCACCGACATCGACAGCGGGATCGACCGCCTCGCCCATGTGCTCACCTGGCAGCGGTGCCCGCTGGAGGAGCTGTGCGACCGGGCGCTGTCGACCCTGCCGCCGGGGCCGCAGGCGGACGACGCCACGCTGCTGCTGGTGCGCACCCGGCGGCTGGGCGCCGGGCAGGTCGCGGACCTGGAGCTGCCGCCGGACCCGGCGATGGTCGCCCGGGCGCGCACGGACACCGAGCGCCAGCTGGAGACGTGGGGCCTGTCCGAGCTGGCGTTCACCGCGGAGCTGGTGGTGAGCGAGCTGGTCACCAACAGCATCCGGTACGCCACCGGGCCCGTGCTGCTGAGACTGATCAAGGACCGCAGCCTGCTGTGCGAGGTCTCCGACAACGCGCACACGGCACCGCACCTGCGGCGGGCCCGCCGGGACGACGAGGGAGGCCGCGGCCTGTTCCTCGTCGCCCAGATGTCCCAGCGCTGGGGCACCCGCTACACCGGGTCCGGGAAGACCATCTGGGCCGAACTGGCCATTCCCTAGCGGAGGTCGTGGCCCGGCCGGCGGCCGCACGGTGAGTGCACTGTGCACTTTCTCACGCGTCGAGGCGCACGGATCCCGGTAGCGTCCGTAGTGGCCGCCCCGAAGGAGAAATATCCGTTGTCCATCCCGTCCGTGTCCCCCGACAGTTGTCACGACAGTTACTTCGAGGCCGTCGGCGACCGCCGCTACAAGCCGACGCCCCACACGGGCGGGGCCTGGGCCGCGGAGGAGCAGCACTTCAGCCCGCTGGCCGGGCTCGTCGTCCACGCCCTCGACCGGTACCGGGCGGCCGGTCCGGACACCGGTCTCCTGCTGTCCCGGATCAGCTACGACATCCTCGGCCGCCTCGCCCTCGACGAGTGCGAGATCGAGGTGGAGACCATCCGTCCCGGGCGCACCATCGAGCTCCTCGAAGCGGTCGTACGCATCGCCGGCCGCCCGGTGCTGCGAGCCCGCGCCTGGTACCTGGCCGAACTCGACACCACCACGGTCGCGGGCGGCCCCGACGCCCGCCTCGTCCCGCCGGATTCCCTCACCCCGTGGCGGGCGAGCGAACTCTGGCCCGGCGGTTACATCAACTCCGTGGAGATCCGCCCGATCGCAGCACCGCGCCCCGGCCGTACGGCCGCCTGGCTCTCCACTCCCCTGGAGCTGGTCGCCGGTGTTCCGGTCAGCCCCGTCGCCTCGTTCCTCACCCTCGTCGACACCGCCAACGGCATCGCCGTCCGGCAGCCGCCCACCGAGTGGATGTTCCCCAACGTCGACCTCACCATCCACCTCCACCGCCAACCGCGGGGCCCCTGGACGGGGTTGGACACCAAGGTCGCCTTCGGCCCCACCGGACAGGGGCTGACCAGCACGGTCCTGCACGACGTGGACGGCCCGGTCGGACACGCGTCGCAGATCCTCACGGTCCGCCCCCTGACAAGGACACAGGGCGTGTAGCGGCAGGGGAAGTGGTCCGGGGCACCCGCCCGAGAGTCTGGCGTCCGTGGTCTGCTCGAAGCGCTGGAAGAGCCGGCCCGTGCGGACGGCGTCCGGCCCCAGACGCTCGCGCACGGCCGCGAGCAGCATGACGTGCAGCCGGCCCCGGTGCACGGAGTACTGCGGCCAGTGGTAGCCGGCCGCGAGGCCGAGCGGCTCCTCAGCACACCGGGCGGCCGGCCCGGTCGTGGTGGGTCAGCCGCTGCGGGCTCGGGAGCTGGTCGGTGGCGTACATGCCCGCAAGCGTGGGCAGCCCCAAGTGCGGTCGGTGGTCGGCCACTTCGCGAGGCTCGTTCGTGCAGGGTTCGGGATCGATCGGGCAGGGGGAGATCGGGGCCCGAGTAGGCTTGCGGCCGAGCGAAGCAGGTCAAGTGCCGATATGACCGAGAAGGAGCAGCCCGATCGACGAGCGTCCGACCTTCGCACAGTTGCTGCGGCGCCATCGCCGTGCGGCCCGGCTGACCCTGGAACAGCTCGCCGAGGCATCGGGCGTCAGCGCCCGGACCCTGTCGGACATCGAGCGCGGCCGGAGCAAGGGGCCTCAGCACCGGACGGTCGTCGCCGTCGCCGACGCGCTCTCCCTGGCGCACGACGCCCGTCAGCAGCTCCTGGAACTGGCGCGGGACGCCCGCCTGCGGGACCACTGGACGCGTCCGACCGGGCTGTGCGAACTCCCCCGGTCCGTGGACGACTTCACCGGTCGTGCCGCCGAACTGGCGTGGATCGACAACCTGGTCCGGAACGAACTCGCGCCCGGGGTCGCCGTGGTGGGGCTCATCACCGGGTCGGCCGGCCTGGGGAAGACCACATTCGCCGTCCGTGCCGCCCACGCGGTGCGGGCGCGGTTTCCGGACGGGGTGTTCTTCCTCGATCTGTTCGGCATGTCCCAGCGGCCGCTGACCGTCGACGACGCCCTGGGGCTGCTGCTCGGAGCGCTCGGAGTCGCCGATCAGCAGCTGCCCTCGGACATCCAGGGGCGTGCCTCCCTGTACCGCTCACTGCTGCGGGAGCGGCGAGCTCTCGTCGTGCTCGACAACGCCGCCTCCGAGGAGCAGGTGCGACCGCTCCTGCCGGGCGGCGGCGCGGCCAGGGTGCTGGTCACCAGCCGACGGCTGCTGTCCGGCCTGGAGGGCGTGCGCAGGCTCGTCCTCGGCCCGTTGCAACTGCCCGAGGCCACCGAGCTGCTGACCGGCATCCTCGGTGACCGGTCCGCCATCGACGGGGAGCCGGCGCTCACCCGGCTCGCCCAGCTGTGCGGCGGACTGCCGCTGGCGCTGCGGATCATCGGCAACCGCCTGGTGAGCCGGCCCGACTGGGGCGCGGACGAGCTCGCCCGGCGGCTGGCCGACGAGGAGCGCCGCCTGGAGCAGTTCAAGGCCGGCGACCTCAAGATCGCCAATGCGTTCGGGATGTCGTACGAGCAGCTTGCGCCCGCCGCGCGGCGGATCTTCCGCAGGCTGGCCGTCGTGCCCGGCCGGGACTTCGACGCCACTCTCGCCGCCGTCGCCGGCAGTACGTCGGTCGAGGAGGCCTGGGACGCGCTCGACGACCTCGTCGACCTCGGTCTGCTGCTGGACGGCGCCGCGGGCCGGTACCGCTTCCACGACCTGGTCAGGCTCTTCGCCCGGGACCGGTTGCAGCAGGAGGAGACCGCGGCGCGGCGTGCCGCGCTGGTCGACCGGACGACGTCGTGGCTGCTGCGTATGGCCACGACCGCCGGGCGGTGGTTCGAGCCCGCGTACGGCCGCCCGGGCGTCGACGAGTCCGGCCTCGTCGCCCTGTCCTCCTTGGCCCAGGCCGAGGCGTGGCTGCGCGTGAATGTCGACAACTGGCTCGGTGCGTTGCGTCATGCGGCGGGCAGCGGACAGGACGAGGCGGTCCTCGACTGCGCGGAGTCGATGCACTGGTTCTCCGACCGGTGGGTGCACGGGTCGCACTGGAGCGAGGTCTTCACCTTGGGCGCCCGGGCCGCCTCCGCCCTCGGCGACCTGACGCAGCACGCGACCCAGCTGAACTACCTGGCCTGGGTGCACGGTATTCCACCGGGTGACCCCGAAGCCGCGTTGCGGTGCGCGACCGAGGCCTTGAGCCTGGCCACGCGCACCGGCGCCACGGAGCAGATCGCCTGGTCGAACCATTACGGCGCGATCGCGCTGCGCAAGCTGGGCCGGCTCGACGAGGCCATCGCGTCGGCGTCCCGGGCAGCGGACGTCTTCAAGGCGGCCGGTGATGCCGATTCGTACTACTCGGCGGTCAACGGCCTCGGCTACTGCCTTCTGGAGGCCGGGCGCCACGACGACGCGCTGGAGCGACTCCGGGAGGCGCTCGCCCTCGCGGACGACAAGGACTCGGGGATGACGCCGAGCATCGCGGCGCATCTGCGGCCTTTCACGCAGGCGCATCTCGGCAAGTGTCTGGCGCTGCTCGGCCGCCGGGCCGACGCGATCGCCGTGCTCACGGAGGTATCGGCCGTCGACGAGCAACTCGGTCCCAGCTACTGGCGGGCCGACGCGCTGGAGCGGCTCGCGGCCCTGCTGGCCGAGGAGGGCCGCACCGCGGACAGCCGCCGGGCCTACACACGCGCGGCGGAGATGTACGGGGCGATCGACGACTCCGCCGCACACCGCCGGTGCGCGGACCGGGCGACCGCCGAGCCCTGACCGCCGGCCGCCTCCGGCAGGCGGTGTTCCTGCGTGCTGTTCTGCGTGGTCCGGCCGTCCCTGCCCGGCTTGACTGAATCGCAGCGGACGGGCGTCGGGCCCGTCCCTCCAGGTCAGGGGCGTCATGACAGCAATCAGGAACGTCGTGCTCGTGCACGGCGGTTTCGTGGACGGATCCGGTTGGCAGGGCGTCCACGAGCAGCTGACCGCCGACGGCTACCGGGTGGCCGTCGTGCAGAATCCGACCCTGTCGCTGACGGGTGACGTCATCGCCACCCACCAGGTCCTCGACGACCTCGACGGCCCGGCCGTCCTGGTCGGCCACTCCTACGGCGGTGCCGTCATCACCGAGGCCGGTCACCACCCCGGTGTCGCCGCGCTCGTCTACATCGCCGCGTTCGCCCCCGACAAGGGCGAGTCGGTCGGCACGCTGGTCTCCGACCCGGCGCCCGGCGCACCGGTTCCGCCGATCCTGCCGCCCAGGGACGGCTTCCTGTTCCTGGACCGCGAGAAGTTCGCGGGCTCCTTCGCCGCCGACCTGTCCGCGGCTAAGGCCGCGTTCCTGGCCGACTCGCAGGTTCCCTGGGGTGTCGACGCGCTCGGCGGCGTGGTCTCCGAACCGGCCTGGCGGACCAGGCCGTCCTGGTACCTCGTCGCCACGGACGACCGGATGATCCCGCCGCCCGTCCAGCGCCGCATGGCCGAGCGGGCCGGCGCGACCGTCGCGGAGACCCCGGGCAGCCACGCCGTCCACGTGTCCCGTCCGGCTTCGGTGGCGGCTGTCATCGCCGAGGCCGCCGAAGCCGTCTCCGGCCAGTCCTAGGGACTGCCGCGCACATCGCCGGCAGGATCCGCGCGTTCCCCGTCCTCAGTTCGCCGGCTGTTCCCCGGCCGACGCCGGTGCGGACGGTACGGCCGGGGCGGGCGTGCGGTGGACGGCGCGGACCGGGATCACCAGCACCCACCAGTACTTGGCGAGGTCGGGAGACCAGAACGCCAGCGGGATCGCGGTGACGAAGACCAGGATGTGCAGGACGTTGCGGCGGACCGTCCTCCTCAGTTCCTCGGGGTCCGTGTCCGGGACGGCCAGCGCGGGGGCGGCCAGCAGGCGCAGGTACATCGCGCAGAGGAATCCGAGGGACAGCGCGATCGCGCCCGAGTAGCAGGCCGTCGCCGTCGCCGTCTCCCCGTACTCGCTGAGCAGCTTGGTCGGGAAGGGCAGCGCCGCGACGACCGCGAGCAGGGCGAAGTACAGGTAGAGCAGCGAGCGGTCGACGGTCGCGATCCGCTGGAACAGAGCGTGCTGGGTCAGCCAGAGGATGCCGATGACGACGAAGCTCAGCAGATACGCGCCGATCGCGGGCAGCAGTTCCCGCACGGCGTGCGGGACCTCCGCGTCGTGCAGGCCCTCGGGGACGGTGATGTCGAGGGCGAGCAGGGTGATGGCGATGGCGAAGATGGCGTCCCCGAGCATCGACAGCCGCTCGGGGCTCACGACGATCTCGCTGCGACGCAGTACGAAGGGGCGGGAGTTGCTCATGTGAAGGACACCAGGTGCTCGTCGGCGTGCGGACGACGCAAGAGGTACCACACGGCGGTGTCCGCACGGGGCGGGAGAGTTCGCCCGGTGCACACACCTGCCCGTTGGGGAGATTCCCGGCCCCTTCCGGGCATCGACGCGCGCGGGACGGCCCTGGCCTGCGGCCGTCCCGCGCCTGTCCGGCCCTGCGGGCCGGAGGTGTCAGCCGACGATGCGGTGGGTGGTCCAGAACGACGTCAGGTCGGTGCTGGTGGCCGCCTGGGCCGCCGCCTTGAACTCGGCGGTGGTCGAGACGCCGTACCAGTGCGCACTGGCGTAGCTCTTGAGGAGGTTGGTCATGGCGGTGTCGCCGATCAGGCGGCGCAGGTCGTGCAGGGCGCACTTGCCGTAGCCGTAGACGACGGTGGAGTAGCGGGAGGAGTGGGCGTCCCAGTACGCCATCGAGTTGGTGATGTTCTCCGCCGACGAGGCCCAGGAGACGCTGTTCCAGCAGTTCGTCCCGGTGCTGCCCAGCGCCAGGTCGGTGGCGTAGTCGGTGAACGCCTCGTCCAGCCAGGGGCTGTTGTACTCGTCGTCGCCGACGATGCCGTACCACCACTGGTGGCCGATCTCGTGGGTGAGCGCGGTGGTGCTGACGAGGTCGAGGACGAAGCCGGGGTACTCCATGCCGCCGAACCAGAAGTTGTTGTCGATGACCGCGTCCAGCTCGCCGTACGGGTAGGCCCCGAAGCGTCCGGCGTGCGCGTCCACGGCCGACTTGGCGGTGGTGAGCATCGACTGGGCGCTGGAGGAGCTGATGCCCGACACCGAGTAGATGTTGATCGGGACCCCGCCGGGCGAAGTGCCGGAGATCTTGGTGAACGGCCCGGCCGCCCAGGCGAAGTCACGGACCTTGGAGGCCGTGGCGGTGGTGATGGTACGGCCGCTGGAGCCGGCGGTGTCGACGGAGGTGCCGGTCGCCGGGACCAGGATGCTGGTGGGGTGGTCCAGGGTCACCTTGAAGTCGGCGGCCAGGGAGTAGAAGGACTCGCCGTTGTTGGTGTACGGGTCCAGGTGCCAGCCGGAGCCGTCCTGGACCGCGAGGACCGGGAGGGCGTTGCCGATCATGCTGAAGGAGCCGTCGTAGCCGAAGCGGTCGGCGCCGCTGGGGACGGTGATGCCCAGGTCGAAGCCGACCGTGGTGCTCTGGCCCTGGGCCAGCGGTGTGGGCAGGGCTATCTGCAGAGCCGTGCAGGCGACCGAGAGGGCGCCCGCGGTGCCGCCGGTGACGTTGCTGACGGTGATCGGCGGGGCCGAGCAGGTGCCGTGGTAGTTGTCCCACAGCCTCAGGTAGATCTCGCTCAGCGCGGTCGACGAGGCGTTGGTGAAGGTCACGCTCTCGTGGCCGGTCCAGCCGGTGCCGGTGGAGTTGCTGGTCAGGCTGACGGTGTACGACGGCGCGGCCGGGGTGCGGGTGCTGTCGCCCGGGGTGGTGGCGGCCGAGGTGTCGAGGGCGACGTCGTCCAGGACGAAGCTGGTCTGGAGGCTGGAGTCCTCGGTGCCGCTGAAGGCGACGGTCACGGTCTGTCCCGCGAACGCGGACACGTCGAACGACTTCTTCACGTACCCGGTGGCCTTGTCCAGATTGGAGTAGGTGGCCAGGGTGGTGCTGCCGATCTTCGCCGTGAGCTTGTCGTACGCCGTGGACGAGGTCGTCTCGGCGGTGTCGATGTGCAGCCAGAAGCTGAGCGTCGCGGCGCATCCGGAGGGGATGCTGACGCTCTGCGAGAGCGTGTCGGTGTGGGTGCCGCCGGTGCCGTCCAGCCAGGCGAAGCTGGAGCCGCCGTGGGCGGTCTGGCCGGAACGGCTGGTGATCACGCTGGTCGAGGACTGGGTCCAGGGTGAGGTGCCGCTCTCGAAGCCGCCGTTGGTGACCACCTGGGCCGGGGTGCAGGCCGCCTGCTCGGCCGCTGACGCCGTACTGCCGGGGAGCAGGGCCGCGGCGAGCGCCGCGATGGCCAACGCGCTGGTGGCGAAGGCCTTGTGGGGGGTCGATCTCACACGAAACTCCTTTACGCCGGCCGGGATTCCGGCCTGCTCGGAGACCGCCCGTCCGGCAGGGGTGTGCCGGAGAGCGGCCACAGGTCACGCGTTACGAAGGTGCGAGTTCGAAGCCTGACAGAATTGACCAGGGCATGTCACTAAGGGGTTACCCTCGGGTCAGATGTGGTCCGCGCAGCACGGGGTGGGGTTGGGGACCTCGAAGGGAGCCAGCAGGCCGCCCGCCGCCGGGACCAGGGTGAGGGTGAGGACGCCGTCGCGCCACTCCGGACGTACGTGGTCCTGGGTCAGGACCCGGGCGGTGGGCGGGAGTTCGGCCGCCGGTGCGCCGAGGACCACCAGCTGCTCGATGGCGGTGCGGTCGAGCAGGTCCGCGACGGTGACGGTGCCGGTCAGGTGCGCCACGCCGGGGTAGGCCACGGCCCGGCCGGAGGCGGGGGGTGCGGCGGCCGCCAGGCGGGCGGTGCCCACCGCGTCGTCCGGGCCGTGGGTGCGGCCGGCCAGGGCGAGGCCGGTGCCTTCCGGGAGCATGCCGAGCAGCTCCGGCCACACCGCGTCCACGTCCACGTCCGCTTCCGGGACGGCCAGCGAGACCGCCGTGCCCCGGCGTTCGCCGGTCCGGTACAGGTGGGTGCAGGCGAACACGCCCTCGGTGAGTGCCAGTTGGCCGAGCACCCGGTGGATCAGGTGGTCGGCCTCGCGCAGGGTCGCCGTACCGGCGTCCACCCCGATGACGGAGTGGACGCCGGACGCGTGGTGCGGGGAGGTCATGCGGGCAGGACCCACATCGGGTTGGAGTAGAACCACAGGTCCTTCCACGGGTCGGCGTCGCCGAGGACGTCGATGGCCGGGCCGGCCGGGTCCACGGCGGCACCGTTGATGCCGACCGCGGAGCGGTTGCCGTCGGTGCCGCGCAGCCGGACGTAGACCGGCTTGTCGAGGCGGCCGAGGGAGTAGGTCAGCTTGACCGAGCCGGTCGCCTGGTTGACCTCGAAGGACTTCACGACCTTGGTGGTGGGCGTGGCGAAGGTGTCCTTGTCGGAGACGGCACCGGTGACGTCGCCCTGGATGACGTCGACGCGGGCCAGCGACGGCACGAACTGCGCCCAGTTGGGGCCGTTGGCGAGGCTGATCTCGATGACGAGGTCCACCCGGCTGCCCTTGCGGACCTGGAGCACCCCGCCCAGGGTCACCGCGCGGGAGCCCGAGCCCAGCTTGACGTCGAGACCGCTGATCAGGCCGCCGTGGTCCACCCAGACCCGGCCCGCGCGGATGCCGTCCATGACCGACTTGTAGGAGAAGGAGGCGGCGCCGACGTGGGTGCGGGAGTACTGGCCGGGCCAGAAGTCGGTGTCGGTGAGGCTGATGCCGGTGCCGTAGACCGGGTCGTTGTAGCGGCCGTTGGCGTTGAAGTCGCTGTTCGGGCCGCGCACCGCGGTGTCGGCGTAGACGTTGTGGGAGTCGGAGTTGGCGGTGATCCACCAGGGCTTGCCCTCGGCGAGCAGGCTGTCCCACAGGCCGCCGACGGTGGCGGTCATCCAGTCGAAGCCGCCCCAGGTGCGGTAGCTCTCCAGCGGGTAGCCGGCGAAGGAGTCGGCGCTCGGGCTGTTGTCGTAGATGCCGCGGGCCGAGCCGGGGCCGTTCGGCTTGGGCAGGCCGCCCGCCTGGTGGCCGGGAGCGCCCTCGAAACCGACGGCGATCGACGGCTGGGCGTCGCGCCAGGCGCGGATCTCGTGCGGGGAGTCGATGCCCTTGCGCGCCGGGTGGTTGGCGAGGAACAGCGCGTCCTTGACCGTGCGGCGCTGCACCTGCTCGGCGAGGAAGTTGAGGCCGGAGATGGCCAGCGCCTCGTTGGCGGGGGTGCCCGCGGAGGCGCCCTTCACCGAGCCGTCGAAGGAGTTCTCGAACTCCTTGAGGACGGCGACCTCGTTCTTGCCGGGGTGCACGAAGACCGTGCCGTGCTCGGCGGCCGGGATGTTCCACTCGAGGCCCTGGAAGACCAGGGTGTCGTCGATCTCGTCGCGGGCGGCGACGATGTCCGGGTTGACCTTCTCGACACCGATCTTGGCGTGGGTCTCGCTGCCGTGGTCGGTGATGACCATCCAGTCCAGGCCGTGTGCGTTGGCCTGCCGGACGTGGTCGATGACCCGGTACTTGGCGTCGGAGCTGTGCTGGGTGTGGATGTGGTGGTCGCCGGCCAGCCACAGGTAGCCGCCGGAACGGCTGCTCTGGGAGTGGGCGGAGGCGACCGAGGCGGCGGCCTGGCCCGCACCGGCGAGGACACTGCCCGCCGCGAGACCGGCGCCCAGCAGGCCGGTGCGGCGCAGCATCGAGCGGCGGGAGAGCTGACCGGGCGTCAGCTCCTCGTCGGGGACGGACAGATCGAGGGCGGGCGGCAGCGACGACGCGGCGTCGCCGTCCCCGTGGTGGTGATGGTGGTGCGGGTGACCGTGGTCGTGGCTGTGTCCGTGACTCATGCTCGGAACTCCCGTGGGCGGCCGGTACGGGGGGTGGTTCAGGACGTGCAGAGTCTGCGAAGGTCGCGTGAACAACGGGCGTCGAGGTCATGGTGGGGTAAAGAACGACTCATGTGCAGCGCGCTACGCAGGTGCCCCGGTGGGGAGTTGGCCATGGAGCCGTAAAGAGGGAGCCGTGAACACGGCGATGCCCGGGCCGGCTCGCGGGGAGCCTGCCCGGGCATCGGGTCCCGGTCGGTCAGACCAGGTCGGTCAGACCACCGTCGGTCAGACCAGGTCGAAGCGGTCCGCGTTGGCGACCTTCGTCCAGGCGGCGACGAAGTCCTTCACGAACTTCGCCTTGGCGTCGTCGCTCGCGTAGACCTCGGCGACGGCGCGCAGTTCGGAGTTGGAGCCGAAGACCAGGTCGGCACGGGTGCCGGTCCACTTGACCGCGCCGCTGTCGTCGCGGCCCTCGAAGGTGGACTGGTCCTCGGAGGTGGACTTCCAGGTCGTGCCCATGTCGAGCAGGTTGACGAAGAAGTCGTTGGTCAGGACGCCCGGAGTCTCGGTGAGGACGCCGTGCTTCGAGCCGCCCTGGTTGGCACCGAGGACGCGCAGACCGCCGACGAGGACGGTCAGCTCCGGGGCGCTGAGACCGAGCAGGTTGGCCCGGTCGAGGAGCAGGTACTCGGCGGGCAGGCGGTTGCCCTTGCCGACGTAGTTGCGGAAGCCGTCCGAGGTCGGCTCCAGAGCCGCGAAGGACTCGGCGTCCGTGTGCTCGTCGGTCGCGTCGACCCGGCCCGGGGCGAACGGCACCTCGATGTCGACACCGCCGTCCTTGGCGGCCTTCTCCACCGCCGCGGCACCGCCGAGGACGATCAGGTCGGCCAGGGAGACCTGCTTGGCACCGGCGTTGAAGTCCCGCTGGACGCCCTCCAGGACGCGCAGCACCTGGGCGAGCTCGTCCGGGTCGTTGACCTCCCAGCCGCGCTGCGGCTCCAGGCGGATCCGGGCGCCGTTGGCACCGCCGCGCTTGTCGCTGCCGCGGAACGTCGAGGCCGACGCCCAGGCGGCGGAGACCAGCTGCGAGACCGTCAGGCCCGAGTCGAGGAGCTTGGCCTTCAGGGCCGTCACGTCGGCGGCGTCGATGGCCTCGCCCTCGGCCTGCGGCAGCGGGTCCTGCCAGATCAGCGTCTCCGCCGGGACCTCCGGGCCGAGGTACAGGGACTTCGGGCCCATGTCACGGTGGGTCAGCTTGTACCAGGCGCGGGCGAAGGCGTCCGCGAACTGGCCGGGGTTCTCGTGGAAGCGGCGCGCGATCGGCTCGTAGATCGGGTCGAAGCGCAGCGACAGGTCGGTGGTGAGCATGGTGGGCAGGCGCTTCTTCGACGAGTCGTGCGCGTCGGGGATGATCGCCTCGGCGTCCTTGGCCACCCACTGGTTGGCGCCGGCGGGGCTCTGGGTGAGCTCCCACTCGTAGCCGAAGAGGATGCTGAAGAAGTCGTTGCTCCACTGGGTGGGCTTGGTGGTCCAGGTGACCTCCAGGCCGCTGGTGATCGCGTCGCCGGCCTTGCCGCTGCCGTAGGTGCTCTTCCAGCCGAGACCCTGCTGCTCCATCGGGGCACCCTCGGGCTCCGCGCCCACGCTCTCCGCGGGGCCGGCGCCGTGGGTCTTGCCGAAGGTGTGGCCGCCGGCGATGAGGGCGACGGTCTCCTCGTCGTTCATCGCCATCCGGCGGAAGGTCTCGCGGATGTCGCGGGCCGCGGCGATCGGGTCCGGGTTGCCGTTGGGGCCCTCCGGGTTGACGTAGATGAGGCCCATCTGGACGGCGCCGAGCGGGTTCTCCAGGTCACGGTCGCCGGTGTAGCGCTGGTCGTCGAGCCAGACCTTCTCGGGACCCCAGTAGACGTCGTCCTCCGGCTCCCAGACGTCCACGCGGCCGCCGCCGAAGCCGAAGGTCTCGAAGCCCATCGACTCCAGGGCCACGTTGCCGGTGAGGATCATCAGGTCGGCCCAGGAGATGGCCTGGCCGTACTTCTTCTTGACCGGCCACAGCAGACGGCGCGCCTTGTCGAGGTTGCCGTTGTCCGGCCAGCTGTTGAGCGGGGCGAAGCGCTGCTGGCCGGCGCCGGCGCCGCCGCGGCCGTCGGAGATGCGGTAGGTGCCCGCGCTGTGCCAGGCCATGCGGATCATCAGGGGGCCGTAGTTGCCGAAGTCGGCCGGCCACCAGTCCTGCGAGGTGGTGAGCACTTCCGCGATGTCACGTTTCACGGCCGCGAGGTCGAGGTTCTGGAACGCCTCGGCGTAGTCGAAACCCTCGTCGAGCGGGTTGGCGACGGCGGGGTTCTTGGCAAGGATCTTCAGGTTGAGCCCGTCGGGCCACCACTGGCGGTTGCCGCCGCCCTGGGTGGGGTGCGGTGCGCGGTCGTGCGCGACCGGGCACTGGCCCGCGGCGTTCTCCTGGGTCTCGGACATGGGGGAAATCCTTCCGGAATGGGCGGATCGACGTACTCAGGAACTGCTGGACGTATTCAGGAACTGCTTGACGCACTCAGGAACTGCTGACGGTGGAACAGGCGGGGCACAGGCCCCAGTAGATGACCTCGGCCTCGTCGATCGCGAAGCCGTGGTCCTCCGAAGCGGTCAGGCACGGGGCGTCTCCGACCGCACAGTCGACATCGGCGACGGCACCGCACGACCGGCACAGGACGTGGTGGTGGTTGTCGCCGATACGCCCCTCGAACCGGGCCGGGCTGCCGGCCGGTTCGATACGGCGTATGAGTCCTGCCGTGGTGAGCGCGTGCAGCGCGTCGTACACGGCTTGAAGTGATATGTGGCCTACGCGCTCCCGGACGCCCGAGGCGATCGCCTCGACGTCGAGGTGGTCGCCGTGGCGGACGGTCTCCAGCAGCGCGACGCGGGCGGCCGTCACCCGCAGGCCGGCGCCACGCAGCTCAGCGGCGGTCGTCGGGGGCTGGGATGCGGTCATGACGTCAACCTATCGCTTTAAACACGAGTGATTCAAGAAAACAAACCACTCAAGTCTGGTGGCGAACCGGACAACGTCCGCCCCACGCGTCACCGCCGCACGACTTTGCCATCCCTTTACAACCCGTCCCCGCGCCGGGTCGTCTCTCCGCTCGATCCGTAACTCAGCCCGCCCCGACCACCGCGGGCCGACGAAAGAGAGCGTCCTCATGCGCCGAACTGTCCTGAGCGCCACGGCACTCGCCTGCACCGCCGTCCTGGCGGGCACCGTGCCCGCCTTCGCCGACGGCACCACCCCGAGCCCGGTCGCCACCGTGGCGCCGTCCCCCGCCCAGTCCGCGGAACCGTCCGCCGTCCCCTCCGAGGCGCCGTCCGCCGTGCCCAGCCGGACCGCGGCTCCCGCGCCGACGCGGGACGCGCACCAGGTCGCGGCGGTGCCGGCGGGCGCCCCCGACACCGGGGTGGCGGAGCCGTCCACGGGCTCCGGCTCCGAGAGCGCGCTGATCGGCGGGGGTGCGGCGGCCCTGCTCGCCGCGGGCGCGACGGTCTTCGCCGTTCGCCGCCGCCGGGCGACCGGGGCATGACCCCGCTCTCCAGGCGCGCCTTCGTCACCGCCGCGACGGCTTCGCTGCTGGCGGGCTGCGCGGGCCCGGCACCGGACCGGACGGCCCCGGCCGCCCACCGGCGGACGGCGACCTCGCCGCCCCCGGAGACGGCCGCCTCCGGTACCCCCGCCGCGCTCGGGCGGTCCGTGCCGGTCCGGCTGCGCATCCCGGCGATCGGGGTGGACACCCCGCTGCTGCGGCTGGGCCTCGCGGCCGACGGCACGGTGCAGGTGCCGCCGATCACGGCGCACGACCGGGCGGGCTGGTACCGCCACTCCCCCACCCCGGGGCAGACCGGCCCGTCGGTGATCCTCGGCCATGTCACGGTCGGCGCCTACGGGGACGGGGTGTTCCGCCGGCTCGCGGAGCTGCGCCGGGGCGAGCAGGTCGTGGTGCGCCTGGAGAACCGCAGGTCCGCGGTGTTCACCGTCGACGAGGTGCGTACGGTCGCCAAGGCCGCGTTCCCGACGCAGGACGTGTACGGGGACGTGGACCGCCCGGAGCTGCGGCTGATCACCTGCGGCGGTCCGCGCGGCGGCGACGGCTACCTCGACAACGTCATCGTCTTCGCCACGCTGACCGGCACGACACCCTGACCCGCCGGATCGGATGCGGGACCGGTGGAACGTACGCCACCGGTCCCGCATCCTCCCCGGCGAGCGAGCACCTTCGCTCGCCCCCTTCGACCCTGGAGAACGTTGAAACGGTCCCGTGACACGGCGGCCTCCGAGCTCTTCGCCGCCCTGTACCCGCGCCTGGCCGGCTGGTGCCGCCGTCTGGTCGACGACGACGAGACGGCGCACGAGATCGCCTCGGAGGCCTTCACCCGGCTGTGGGCCCGGTGGACGAAGGTGGAGGAGCCGCGCGGCTTCCTCTACGTCACCGCGGCCAACCTCGTCCGGGACCACTGGCGCAAGCTGGAGCGCGAGCGCCGTGCCGTGCGCCGCGCCGGCTCGGAGGCCGCGATCCGCCCGCACACCGAGCCGTCGGACCCCTCGGTACGGCTGCTGGTGCAGTCGCTGCCCGAGCGGCTGCGGGTGCCGATCCTGCTGCACTACTACGCTGACATGCCGATCCGGGAGGTGTCCGAGCTGACCGGGCGCAAGGAAGGAACCGTCAAGGCCGATCTGCACGCGGCCCGAGAACTGCTCCGCGGCCAACTGAGGAGAAGCCTTGACCACACGCTTTGACGACGAGCCCGAGTTCGACGGCCCCGACGACCCCCTCGCGGTCATCCTGCGGCCGCCGGCCGCGCACCTCGGTCCGCCGCAGGGCCGCTACGAGGAGATCCGCCGGTCCGCGGGCCGCCGCCGGCTCGTCCGCACCGTGGCCGGAGCCGGGGTGACCTGTGCCGTGGCCGTCGGCGTCGCCCTGTCGCTGCATCTGACGGCGCCTGCCGCGCCGCACTCCCCCCAGGTCCCCCTGGCGCCGCCGACCGTCAGCCCCACCGCCCCGCACCGCCCCTCGGGATCCCCGGCCCCCGCCACCCCCAGCCCGCGCCCGAGTGTCGCGCCCACGCAACGGGGGACCACACAGGCTCCCGCCCGGGGGCCGTCGGCGGCCGCGTCCACGATCCCGTCGGCGGTCCGGGGCACTCCGTCCGAGTACCGGCCGAGCGCCGTCGCCACGGCGGCCACGCGTTGAGCGCTACTTTCGAAGTGCCACGTCATGTCGTCGATCAGCTGCGGCGCCGTCGTGGCTGATCGCGCAGTTCCTCCCCCAGCCTTCGGCCGGGGGTACCCCCAGCGCCCCTTTGGGGCGCTGCCGCACCGTCAACGCGACGGCGGCCGGCGTCATCCGTTCGTGCCTCCGTCTTCCGACGCACCGCCCGCGCCCCAAAGGCGCGGGTCAAGACGCCACTCCGGCGCGTGCGGAGCCCGGCGGGGGCCACGGCCCGGATGGCGGAGGCTGCGCCTCGGCGTTGGTGTGATGTTTTGTACAAAGCCGGAATGAAAGGCGTGGAACGGGCAACGCTCCGTTTCATGCTCCACGCGCGAACCCTCCGGCAGGTGACTCGATGACGACGGCGACCCAGGCCCCTCCGACCGCTCCGGCCGCCGCGCCACCCGCCCGCACCCTGCCGTCCGCCTCCGCCCCTTCGCTGCCCTCCCTGACCGGACTGAGATGGATGGCCGCACTGCTGGTCTTCGGGCTGCACGTGCACAACTTCCGCTACTTCGGCGGCGCCGGTGGCCGCATCGTGTCCTGGGGGTTCGAGGCCGGCGCCTCGGGGGTGTCGTTCTTCTTCGTCCTCTCCGGGTTCGTCCTGATGTGGTCCGCGCGGCCCGGCGACCGGGCGACGCGCTTCTGGTGGCGGCGCGTCGCCCGGGTCTACCCGGTGCACCTGGTCACCGTCGCCGTCGCGCTGGTCATGGTGTGCACGCTGCCCCGCCAGCCGAGGCCGACCCTGCTGCAGGGCCTGGCCGACGTGTTCCTGGTGCACTCCTGGTGGCGGCCGTGGTGGCAGACGCTGGACCCGGTCAGCTGGTCGCTGGCCTGCGAGGCGTTCTTCTACGCCGCGTTCCCGCTGCTGGCGCTGCTGCTGCGCCGGCTGGGCGGGCGGGGCGCCACGGCGCTGGCCGCGCTGGCCCTGCTGACGGTGCTGGCGCTGGCCTGGACGGACGCGCACCACTGGTGGACGCAGCCGATCAGTTCCTTCCCGGCCGCCCGGCTGCCGGAGTTCGTACTGGGCGCTGCCGCCGCGCGTCTTGTGCTGCTCGGCCGGTGGCGCGGACCCGGCCTGGAGGCCTCGCTGGCGCTGGCGGTCATCGGCTACTTCCTGGTCCCGCAGGTCACCGCCGAGTACGCGGCCACCGCCTGCACCATCACGGGCTTCGCGCTGCTCATCCCGGCGGCGGCCGTCGCCGACCTGCACGGCCTGCCCTCGCTGTGGCGGCGCCGGTGGCTGGTCCGCCTCGGCGAACTGTCGTTCGCGTTCTACATGGTCCATCTGCTGGTGCTGCGGGCGGGCACCCACCTGCTCGGCACCCGCCCGCGTTTCGACCTGTTCACCGGCACGGTCGTCGCCGCCGTCGCGTTCACCGTGTCGCTGGGCCTGTCCTGGCTCCTGTACGAGGGCGTGGAGCGGCCCGCGCGGCGGCTGTTGCTACGGCGTCCGGCACGGCGGCGGACGGCCTAGCCGGATCCGGCCGGACCGGACCTGACCTGACCGGCTACGGGAACTGCGTCACCTTGGACGGGGTCGTGCTGGTCCCCGAGGTCGGCGACCCTGTGGTGTTGACGACGTGGGCGTACTGGCCCATGCCGCCGAGGGAGATCACCAGCAGGTCGTGCATCTTGATGCCCGAACCGGTCGGCACCTGGAAGCCGTTGGACTGCACGATCGTCGGATCGGCCGTGTAGTTGCAGTAGCTGCCCAGGCCCCAGGCCTCGTGGGTGGTCACGGTGTCGGCGACCTTGTAGGCCGCGTAGCCGACGACGCCGTCGTGGGTGATGGCGGCGGCGTTCGGGGCGTCGTACGCCTTCTCGTTCTGGAAGAAGATCGTGCGGCCGCGTTCGCCGTTCCAGTAGACGTCGTACTTGTTGAAGTGCTCGACGAACAGTCCGGTGGCGAGGACGTCGTTGCCGTTGACTCTGAGGCCGTAGTCGGCGCGGTTGGTGTCCCAGCCGACGCCGCTGCCGTGGTCGGCGCGCCAGAGCCAGGTGTGGTCGATGATCACGTTGTTGCTGTTGACGACCACGGAGTTGGTGGCGAGGCCGGGTCCGGCGCCGCCGACGCGGACGAACACGTCCTGCATGGACGTGGGGTTGGCGGAGTGGTCGGCGGTGGAGCCGGGGTCGCCGATCCGCAGCAGGGTGTCGGAGTTGACGGTGCCCGCGTCGATGAGGAACCCGGCGAGCTTGACGCCGTCGACGTCGGCGACGTGCATGGCGTCGATGCCGTTGTCGGGGACCAGGGTGGCGAGGCCGAGGCCGAGGACCACGGTGTTGGCGCGGGTCACGTTGATGGTCTGGTCGAGGTGGTAGATGCCCGGGGTGAAGAGGAGGTTGAGGCCCTGGGCGAGGGCCTGGTTGATGGTGGCGGCGGTGGCGCCGGGCTTGACGACGTAGAACTGGTCCAGCGGGATGGAGGTGCCCGCATTGGCCGGCCAGGACACGCCCCGGGCGTTGGTGCGCTTGGCCGGCACGAAGACCTTGTAGGCGCTGCCGTCCAGGTAGAGGAACGGCTTCTCGCGCGAGACGGGGGTGGTGTCCAGCGTGGTGTACGGGCCGGTGTCGAAGTTGGTCGCGGGTGCGCCCTCGACCCCGGAGAAGGTCATGTTCCACACGCCGTTGGTCCAGCCGCCGACCGAGCTGTCGCGGGTGTACCACTGCTGCTGGGAGTACGGGCCGACGGTGCCGTCGATCTTGGAGTCGGCGATGTAGCCGCCGGAGGCCCAGCCGTAGCCGTTCGGGGCGAGGTTGAGGCCGCCCTTGACGTGGATACGGCGGAAGGGGGCCGCCTGAGCCACGGCCCACCGGTCGGTGCCGTTGGACGGCGTGATGGCGAAGTTCTCCGCCGAGCGCCAGAAGTTCTGGGTGGCGTTGCCGTTGAACCAGCCGGCGTCGACCGTGACGTCACCGTTGATCTGGGTGTCGTCGGGGTTGAGGCCGAGCCCGGAGATCGAGGTGTAGAAGCCGATCTGGGCGTTGATGCCGTTGTAGGTGCCCGGCTTGAGCAGGAACTGGTAGCGGCCGGTGCCGAACTGGGCCGACTCCTGCTGGGCGAAGACGGAGTCGAACGTCGCCTGGAGGTTCGGCGTGGACGGGTCGACGACGATCACGTTGGGGCCGAGGTCGCCGCCGCCCTGGACCGGGGGTGTGCCGGTGGTGGTGCCGTAGACCTGGAACTCCCAGAGCGAGTAGCCCCACTGGGTGGCGCGGTGCACGCCCAGCATCCGGACGTAGCGGCCCTGCCCGGAGACGGTGAGGGTGTCGGTGCCGCCGTCGCCGCCGGTGACGGACTGCAGGTCGGTCCAGTTGCTGCCGTCCGAGGAGATCTGGACCTTGTAGTCCTTGCCGTAGGCGGTCTCCCAGTTGAGGACCACCTGGTTGACCTGGGCGGTGGCGCCGAGGTCGACCTGGAGCCACTGGTCGTCGGTGAAGGCGGACGACCAGCGGGTGCCGGTGTTGCCGTCCACCGCGTTCCCGGCGGCGGTCCCGGCGTTCTCCTCGGAGGACGCGGTGGCCGTCCTGCCCTGGGACAACGGGGTGTCGGCGGCCTGCGCCGCCGGCGCGTGCGCGACGGGGAGGGCCAGCAGCGCTGCCATGGCAGCGAGCGCTACGCCCAAGGATCTCAGTCTCATCAGCGGCTCCCTGAGGTGGGCAGGGGGTACGTCCAACCGACGCACCCCACTGCTTAGTTCAGGATTTGATTTAAGTGGTGAGGCAACCGGGCGACAACCCTTCGGCAGCGGATTTTTCAACGACCGGCCCCGAGCCCGCGCCGAACGGGCCGCCCGCCTGGAGAACGGGACGGAAGGGGGCGGCGCCGTTCGGATGCGGGGTCCTCGTCACCGGGCGAGCTGCTGGTACATGGCGGCGAGGTCACCCGAGAGGGCACCCTTCGCCCAGCGGGTGAGGTCGTCGCCGAGCACCTCCCAGGCGTCCGACTCGATGCCGTCGAGGGCGGCCGCCGCGATGTCCTCGGGCTTCGCCTTGGCGCCGTCGACGTGCGCCGCCATGTCGGTGTCGACGTAGCCCATGTGCAGGCCGGTGACGCCGATGCCACGCGGCTGGAGCGCCAGGCGCAGGCTGTTGGTCTGCGACCACAGCGCCGCCTTGGACGCACTGTAGGCGCCGCCCTCGGCGATCCAGGACAGGACCGAGTGCACGTTCAGGATGTGGCCGCCGCCGTTGCGCTCGATGACCGGGACGAAGGCGCGGGTGAGCAGCAGGGGGCCGTAGAAGTTGGTCTCGAACTCCTGGCGGATGTCGTCCAGCGAGGAGGTCAGGAAGCGGGTGCCGGTGGCGACCCCGGCGTTGTTGACCAGGATGGTGACGTCCTGGGCCTGCCCGGCGACCGCGGCCACGGAGTCGGGGTCGGTCACCTCCAGGGCCAGCGCCACGGCGTCGGGGTGGGTGACGGTGCGCGGGTCGCGGGCGGTGGCGTAGACCTTGCCGGCGCCGCGCGCGTACAGCTCTTCCACCAGCGCCTTTCCGACGCCTCGGCTGCCGCCGGTGACGAGGACGACTGAGTCCTTGATCGCGGTCATGACACTCACGCTCCAGACATGCGAAGAGATGGGAAACCGATCGGTTTCCATCGGGTCCCGCCCATCGTAAACCGATCGGTTTCCAGGTTCAATCGCGGAGCGCGGGGGTCGCCCCGACGTGATCGCGGGCAGAACCGGATGCCCGTACGGGCAGGGCGGGTTACTCGATCCAGTTCCTTGCGTCCGACCTCTGGCTTCGGACTCCTACCGGGCGGTATACAGACCCCCGACACACGCGTGCGGGCCGCCCGTCGGGACCGGTTCCGTGCGCGTCCTGGTTCCTGGGGGGATCTCCATGGCGTACGGCATCCCGTCCGACGGTTCGGCGAGACGGCACCGGCGGAAGGCCACCGTGGCGGCGGCGCTGGGCGGCTGCGCCCTGGTGGCCGCGTCCACGACACCGGCCGCGGCGCACGGCGGCGGCCCCGGCCCCGGACACGACCGCGGCACGAGCTACGTGGCGCTCGGTGACTCCTACACCTCGGGCCCGGTCATCCCGACGCAGGTCGACGCGAACTGCGCCCGCTCCGACCACAACTACCCCTCGCTGGTGGCGGCGGCCCGGCACGTGAGCGCGTTCAAGGACGTGAGCTGTTCCGGGGCGACGACCGCCGAGATGTGGAAGGCCCAGGGCACCAACGGGCCCCAGCTCGACGCCGTGCAGCGGAGCACCGACCTGGTGACCGTCCAGATCGGCGGCAACGACATCGGGTTCAGCTCGATCATCGGCACCTGCGCGGCGCTGAGCTCGAAGGACCTGACGGGCAACCCCTGCCAGCAGTACTACAACGCGTCCGGCACCGATCAGCTGACGCTCACCATCGCGCAGACCGCGCCCAAGGTCGACAAGGTGGTGCGGGCGATCCGCGCCCGGGCCCCGCACGCCCGGATCCTGGTCGTCGGCTACCCCGACCTGCTGCCCGACGACGGCAGCGGCTGCTATCCGACGGTGCCCTTCGCCGCCAAGGACTTCCCCTACCTCCGGGACGTCGGGAAGCGGCTGAACCTCATGCTGCGCGCGGTCGCCGCGTGGAACGGCGCCCGGTACGTGGACACCTACGGCCCGACCGTCGGCCACGACATGTGCAAGGCCCCGGCCGACCGCTGGATCGAGCCCCTCCAGCCGACCTCGCCGGCGGCCCCGGCCCACCCCAACGCCAAGGGCGAGGCAGCCATGGCCGGGGCGGTGCTGAACCGCCTGGAGCGGCGCTACTAGGGGTTCGTGGGCAGCGGCTTGGAGGGATAGCCGCGCAGGACGAGGGACGTGGTGACCGGGCCGTGGCGGGCCAGGGAGTCCACGACCTCCTCGAGGCGTTCGGCGTGGCTGCAGTGCACGTCGAAGAGCAGGCAGTCCTCGCCGGTCACCCGGAGCGTCGAGACGACCTCCGGGGTCCGGGCGGCGAGGGCGAGCGCCGTCGGCAATTGCGCGTGCGTGGTGCGCAGCCGGACCACGGCGTGGATGTTGAGCCCGAGCGCGGCGGGGGCGACGACGGCTCGGTAGCCGGTGATGACACCGCTCTTCTCCAGCCGCTGGATGCGGGCGCCCGCCGCCGGCTGGGAGAGTCCGACACGCCGCCCGACCTCGGCTCCGGTGAGCCGGCCCTCGGTCTGGAGCAGCTCCAGGATGGCCCGGTCGATGTCGTCGAGTGATTCCATCGTCCTCGTCCCCACTTTCCTCTGGATCACTTGCCGGGCCGCGCCGCCGCCACTGGTCCGTCCAGAATCGCCCGCAGGACGGGTCCGGCAGGGGCCGGGTCACGACGGAAAGGGCGGTCGGCGGTGGTCGCGTACGTCATCATCCCCGGGATCGACGGGTCGGACGAAAGGCACTGGCAGAGCCGGTGGGAGCGGGCCTGGGGCGAGGCGGCGGTGCGGATCGCTCCTCGGTCGTGGGCCCGGCCCGAGCTGCGGGACTGGGTGGCCGCGGTGCAGTCCGCCTACGAGGTCGCCGTCGCCCGGGACGGCCGGGCGGAAGGCGGGGCGGACGGCCGGGTGGCTCTGGTGGCGCACAGTCTCGGTTGCTGGGCGGCGGCCGAGTGGCTGGCGTGGGCGCGGCCCGCGGAGGTCACGGCGTTCCTGGCCGCGCCGCCCGACCCCCGGGGACCAGCATTCCCGGGTGCGGCCGCGCCGACGTTCCTGGAGCTGTCCGCCCGCCCACTGCCCGGACCGGCCCTGGTGGTGGCGAGCGAGGACGATCCCTACGCCGACGCCACGGCCTCCGCGGCGCTGGCATCGGGCTGGCGGGTACCGTGGCACTCCGTCGGCGCGCACGGGCATCTCAACTCCGCGAGCGGTCTCGGTGACTGGCCCGTCGGCCGGCAGCTGCTGGACACCCTGCTGAGCCCCTGAACGGCTCCGGTACCGCGACACCCCGGGCCGTGCGGCCCCCTGGGACGGTTCGCGATAGGTTGACCTGCATGAGCGACAACGTTTATTTCGACATCTCGATCAACAACGAGCCGGCCGGCCGGATCGTGTTCAACCTGTTCGACGACGTGGTGCCCGAGACGGCCCGCAACTTCCGCGAGCTCGCCACGGGGCAGAACGGTTTCGGGTACGCCGGTTCCGGCTTCCACCGGATCATCCCGCAGTTCATGCTCCAGGGCGGTGACTTCACCCGCGGCGACGGCACCGGCGGCAAGAGCATCTACGGCGAGAAGTTCAAGGACGAGAACTTCAAGCTCAAGCACGACCGTCCGTACCTGCTGAGCATGGCCAACGCGGGCAAGAACACCAACGGCTCGCAGTTCTTCGTCACCACCGTCGTGACGTCCTGGCTGGACGGCAAGCACGTGGTCTTCGGCGAGGTCGTGGAGGGCCAGGACATCGTCGACAGGATCGAGGGCTACGGCTCCCAGAGCGGTGCCCCGAAGGCCAAGGTCGAGATCACGGCGAGCGGCACCGTCTGATTTCCCGACGGCGTCTTTCCGCGGGGGACCGGGCGGCTCGCCCGGTCCCCCGCGGCGTCGGTCACCGGGCGTCGCGCTCGCGCCGCGGTTCCGCCCCCTCTGGCGGGGTGCGCCCGGCCGGGGAGTCGTGCGCGGTGAGGTGTTCCAGGACCTCGGCCAGTTCCTTGCAGGCCTCCGCGACGGAGAGCCGGGTGTTGTGCTGCTCGGTGATGACGGCCGACAGCAGCAGCGCGGTCAGCGCCATGGAGCCGTTGAACAGCTGCAGCTTCAGCATCACCTCGACGGGGGACAGCCGGGCGAACGCGCCGGTGCCGTCGGTCGCGGCGACCGTCGCCATCACCGACGTGAACAGGGCGCAGAGCATGCTGCCCGCCAGCCGGAACCGCAGCGCGGCCCAGATCAGCAGCGGGTAGACGAGGAACAGCGCGCTCAGGGAGCTGTGCGTGGCCACCGGGACCAGGACCGCCGCTACGGCCGCGAGGGCCAGGACCTCCTTCCAGCGGGCCAGGGACGGCGGCCCCCGGGTCTCGAACAGCACCAGCAGGACCGGGGTGACGATCAGGACGCCCATCGCGTCGCCCACCCACCACGCCAGCCAGATCGGCCAGAAGTGGGTCGTGTCGAGCTTGCCGGCCAGAACGAGGGTGGCCACGTCGATGCCGGAGCTGATCGCCATGGCGGTGAACGCTCCGAGGAACACCAGGGCGATGCCGTCCCGCAGCCGGCTCAGTTCGGTGCGGAAGCCGACCCGGCGCAGCATCAGGTACGCGCACACCGGCCCGGCCGTGTTGCCGACGAGGATGCCCAGGGCGTCGGGTCCGGGTGTGCCGAGCGACAGCACGAGGAAGAGGGCGCCGAGCGTGATGCCCGGCCAGCAGCCCAGTCCGAAGACCAGCAGACAGGCCAGCGCCACACCGGTCGGCGGGTAGATGGGGGTGAAGACGGCGCCCTCGACGGTGAGCCGGCACAGGAGGCCGAGCCGTCCTGCCGCGTAGTAGCAGGTGGCGACGGCCAGCGTCCGGAGAGCGAGGACGGCCGGCCGGCGCAGCTCCTGGTTACCCACCACACCAGCCATCAGACACCGCGGCGGCCGGGTCGGCGAGGCGGGCGCCGCCCGCGGCTGACGCGAAGTGGCCGGTGCCGGTGCCCCCAGGGCTACGGTGTGGTGTCCAGGCCGTCGTGGCCCATGACCAGGACGGCCGCGTCGTCCTCGTGGCCGACGCGTTCCGCGCCCTTGATCACGGCGGCGGCCAGGGACTGTGCCTCGAGTCCGGCGACGGCGGCGACACCGGCGAGCCGTACCACCTGGTCGAGTCCCTCCTCGATGGGCATCGACGGCCCCTCCACCACCCCGTCGGTGAGCAGCACGACCATGCCGCCGGTGGTGAGCCGGTACCGGGCCACCGGGTAGTCGGCGCCGGGCTCGATGCCCATCGGCGGTCCGCCCTCGTCCTCCCCGAGCCCGGACTTTCCGTCGGCGGTGGCCCAGACGAACGGGACGTGGCCGGCCCGGGCGCTCTCCAGCACCCCGGTCTCCGGGTCGAGGCGCATGAAGGTGCAGGTCGCGAAGAGGTCGCTGCCCAGGGACACCAGCAGGTCGTTGGTGCGCGCGAGCAGCTCGCCCGGATCGCCGGTCACCGAGGCGAGGGCCCGCAGGGCCGCGCGGACCTGGCCCATGAAGGCGGCCGCCTCGATGTTGTGGCCCTGGACGTCGCCTATGGACAGGCCGATGTGCCCGTCCGGCAGGGTGAAGGCGTCGTACCAGTCGCCGCCCACGTTGAGCCCGTAGCAGGCGGGCGCGTACCGGACGGCCAGGTGGAAGCGGGGGGTGTCGGGCAGGTCCCGGGGCAGCATGCCGCGCTGGAGGGCGATGGCCAGCTCCACCTGCGAACGCTGGTACTCGGCCCGCTCGCGTGCCTGGGCGGTGAGCGACCTGAGTCTGGCCAGCAGCTCGTCGTCGTCCGTTGAGCGCTTGCGGGGCATGGTTCACTCCGGCCGAGGATCCGTCCTTACCAGGGCAAACCCCTAGAATTTCACCTTTACAGGATCATAGTGCGAACGGTGGGCGGGTGGTCGGCCGCGGCGGCGACGGCCGGGTGCGGCAGGCCGTCGCCGGGCGGCTCGGTTCACCCCTTGCCCAGGCCGTCCGGGCGACGGGACGCGCGCAGTGTGCCGACCGTCTTCAGCAGCCGGTCCGCCGGGTCGCGCAGCCGGGGATGGGCGAGGACGGTGTTGCGCAGCCCGCGGACCGGCCGGCGCCACAGGCGGTGCGCCGCGGCCACCGGGTGGGTGCGGGTGGCGAACCCCTCGCCCACCCGCAGTTCGCGGGTCTTCAGCCAGTCCTTGTACTCCTTGTCGCCGCGCCCCAGGTCGACGAGGGTGACCCCGCCGCGCGCCGCGGCCTCGGCGGTGCGCAGATGCATCATCAACCCCGGCGAGTAGTAGTGCAGTTCGGGGTCGTAGGCGGTGAACCAGGCGGCCAGTACGGTGCTTGAGCGCGGGCCGAAGTGCGCGGCCACCGGCCGGTCGCCGGCGTAGAGCACGGACAGCACGCCGGTGAAGTGCTCCTCGCGGACGTGGAAGAGGTGGTCCACGAGGTCGACGATCCAGGGGCGGGCGAAGCGGTCCATGCGTCCGGTCCGCCGGTACTGGGCGGACTTCCAGCGCATCAGCGTGCGCAGGGCCGCGGGGTCGCGCTCGTCGAACTCGAAGCGCAGGTCACCGATGTCGCGGCCGAGGCGCCGTTCCTTCTTCAGTGTGGTCTTCGCCAGGCCCGGGTAGGTGGCCCGCAGCCACTCGGGGTAGCCGGCGTCGCCGGGCTTCACGTCGATCACCGGGGAGGCGAAGGTGCCGGTGACGTGTGGGGCGAAAGGTCTCTGCTCGGCCACCAGGTGGTCGAACTCGAAGATGGACATCCCGCAGGCGCTCAGCAGTTCCTGGGCGTCCCAGGCGACTCCGGGCCGGTGCACCAGCGCCTGGCAGTCGGAGAGGCCGAGGCCGACGGCCCGGCCGACGCCGAGGGCGTTGCGCTCGTACGGGAGGAAGCCGACGGGTTCACCGCCCTCGCGCAGGACCGCCACCCGCACGCCGGCGCGGTGCTTACCGACGCCGATCGTGAACTCCGGGGCCAGAAAAGGGTTGGCGTACTCCGGCGACTCGTCCATCGCGCGGTGCCAGGCCCGGCAGAGCGACTGGGTCAGCTCGCCGGGTCTGTGGATCGTTACGTCCACCTCAGATCAACCGCCCTTCGGCTGACGAGGTGTGTGGCGCATGACTGCACTGACCTTGGGATCGCATGGGCGACCGCTCCCCCCCATAACGCGTCTGCCGCGTTCTGCCGTTCTGCCGTTTCTACGAACAGCTCCTGTTCCCCGCTGTACACCTTCGTTCCGCGACCGGCGACGGGGTCGCCGGTCCGGAGGTGTCGCTCAAACGTCGCGAAACAGTACGCACGCTGTCAAGGGTGCCACTGTCGGGGCGGGTTGGGGGTGGGTAAGTCGGACTATCTCGGTCCTTTCTGCCAGGCCTCCGTCAGGGCCGCCCCCGTCAGGTCGCCGTCGCCGCGGCCGCCGCACGCCCCGCCTGCCGGCCGGAGAAGAGGCAGCCGCCGAGGAAGGTGCCCTCCAGCGAGCGGTAGCCGTGCACCCCGCCGCCGCCGAAGCCCGCGACCTCGCCGGCGGCGTACAGCCCGGGCACCGGCGAGCCGCTGCTGTTCAGGACGCGCCCGGAGAGGTCGGTCTGGAGGCCGCCGAGGGTCTTGCGGGTGAGGATGTTCAGCCGGACCGCGATCAGCGGCCCGGCGCTGGAGTCCAGGATCCGGTGGATCGACGCCGTACGGCTGAGGGAGTCGCCGATGTAGCTGAGGGCGTTGCGGATGCCCTGGACCTGGACGTCCTTGGTGTACGGGTTGTCGATCTCGCGGTCGCGGGCCTCGATCTGCCGTTTGAGGTCGGCGAGGTCGATGAGGTTGTCGCCGGTCAGCTTGTTCATGCCGGTGACGAGGTCCGTGAGGTTGTCGGCGACCACGAAGTCCGCGCCGTTGTTCTTGAACTTCTCGATGGGCTCCGGGGTCTGCCAGATCCGGGAGAGCAGCTGCCAGACGTTCTTGTTGGTGAGGTCGGGGTTCTGTTCGGAACCGGAGAGCGCGAACTCCTTGGCGATGATCTTCTGGGTGGTGACGAACCAGGAGTAGTCGTAGCCGGAGGCGGTGATCGACCCGAGGGTGTGCAGGGTGTCGTAGCCGGGGATGTCGGGCGTGTTGAAGCGGCGGCCCTTGGCGTCGAACCACATGGAGGACGGGCCGGGCAGGATGCGGATGCCGTGGTTCGGCCAGATCGGGGCGTAGTTGCGCAGGCCCTCGGTGTAGTGCCACATCCGGTCCGGGTTGACGATCCGGCCGCCCGCCTGGGCGGTGATGCCGAGCATCCGGCCGTCCACGTGCGCGGGCACGCCGGTCACCATGAACTTCGGCGGGGTACCGAGCCGGGCCGGCCAGTTCTGCCGTACCAGGTCGTGGTTGGCGCCGATGCCGCCCGAGGTCACCACCACGACCGGGGCCCGCAGCTCGAAGTCGCCGACGACGGTACGGCTGCTGGCGGTGCCGCGGGCCGCGCTGCTGGGCTCCAGGACCGCGCCCCGGACACCGGTCACCGCCCCGCCCGTGGTCACCAGCTCGTCGACCCGGTAGCGGAACTTGAAGGTCACCTTCCCGGCTGCGACCGCCGCGCGGACCTTCTTCTCGAAGGGTTCGACAACGGCCGGACCGGTCCCCCAGGTCACGTGGAAGCGGGGCACGGAGTTGCCGTGCCCGTCGGCGAGGCCGCCGCCGCGCTCGGCCCAGCCCACGATCGGGAACCACTGCACGCCCAGCCCGGAGAGCCAGGACCGCTTCTCGCCGGAGGCGAAGTTCACATACGACTCGGCCCACTTGTAGGCCCAGTAGTCCTGGCCGTTCGGGTCGCCCACGCCCCGGTCGAAGCCGGCCGTGCCGAGCCAGTCCTGCCAGGCGAGGTCGTGGGAGTCCTTGACGCCCATCAGCCGCTGTTCGTCGGAGTCGACGAAGAACAGACCGCCGAAGGACCAGAACGCCTGGCCGCCGAGGCTCGCCTCCGGCTCCTGGTCGAGCAGCAGCACCTTGCGGCCGGCGGCGGCGAGTTCGGCGGTCGCGACCAGGCCGGCGAGGCCGTGGCCGACGACGATCGCGTCCGCGTCCTGCGACTCGGCGGCGAACGCACCGGCCTGACCGAGAGTCATACCGGCGAGCGCGCCGCCCGCCACCGTCAGCACCTGACGGCGGGTGAACCGGGACGACTGCTCGGAGCCTTCGATCGCGCCGGTGCCTGCGCTGGGATTCTCCATGGGGGGGTTGCCTTCCGTACGGATGCGGGCGGTGCGGGAGACATGACTGGGACTGCCGGGACGGCCAGGTGTTACCGACGGTAGCCCATGGTGGGAGCCGTGGACCAGAGTCGTGCGCGACCGGATCGCGGCCGAACTGCCGTACAGACAAGCCGAGTTGCATTTCCGAATTTCCTATAGGATCTGTCGACCCTCTCGACGACATCGACTGCGCTGTTCATTGAATCCCCCCTGCTTGAAACGGTTCTTGTCCAAGACCTTGACGCACACCTCCCCCTGCCCCACGATCACCGCATCGATTTCCTATCTGATCCTGCAGGGGTGGGAGATGCACTTCCCGACCAGATCCGTCCTGTCCGGGGTTCTCACGGCGGCACTGCTCGCCACGGGGACCGCGGCCTGCACCTACCGCAACGCACCCACCGCCGCCGGGCAGGCCTCGACCGCCGGACGCAGCGGTGACGGCGCCGACCTGGCCGACGGGTCGGGGACCAAGGTGGCCCTCGTGCCCGGGGGCGCCCATCCGTACTTCCAGCCGTGGAAGACGGCGGGGGCCGCCGCGAAGAAGACCTACGGCCTCGGGGACGTCACGTTCGACGAGACGGCCGAGTGGGACCAGCAGAAGCAGAACAACCTGCTGTCCACGCTCGCCGCCCGCGGCTACAACGCCTTCGGGGTGTTCGGCGTCTCCCCCACCGACATCAACACCACCTTCGCCGACCTCAAGTCGCAGGGCTTCCCGGTGGCTTCCCTGGGTTCCTGCCCGGCCGGCGACACGGACGAGGCCGACTTCTGCCTCTCCACGGACGTCGAACTCGCCGCCTACAAAGCCGCGAAGGCGGCCATCGAGGCGATGGGCGGCAAGGGCACCCTGGTCCATCTGACCGGCAACAACGTGGACGCCAACACCCAGTTGCGGATCAAGGGCGTGGCCCGGGCCGTCAAGGAGTCCGGCGGGAAGGTGAAGCTCCTGCAGACCGTCACCGACATCGACACCGACCTGCAGACCGCGCAGAAGGCCGTGTCCGACCTGATGGCGGCCAAGGGCGACCAGATCACGGGCATCGTCGCCACCGCCTACAACCCGGCCGTCGCCGCCGCCGACGCCGTCAGGTCGTCCGGCTCCAGGGCGAAGGTCATCGCCATCGACGACGACGCCAAGATCCTCAGCGGCATCAGGCAGGGCACCGTCACGGCGACCGTCGTACAGAACCCCACCGGCCAGGCCGAGATCGGCACCTGGGCGCTCGCACTGCTCCAGACGAAGCAGTGCACCGTGCGCGACCCCGGGGTGAAGGTCGACTCGGGTTCGTTCGTCGTCACCGAGGCGAACGTCGGCGACTACGACAAGGCCCGGCAGGAGAAGACCAGGCAGCTGAGGACGGAGTTCGCCGACAAGTACCTCTCGTGCGGCTGACCGCCTCGAAAGAGCCCGATGAGCCCGAAGAGCGCGAAGAGCCCGAAAGAGAACGGACATCGATGAGCATCATCACGACCGCGACCGCCCGGCTGGTCGACATCGCCGTCGAGACGGACCGGACCGACGCGGTGCAGTCCTTCGTCAAACAGGAGACGGTCCTGGTCGACCTGGCGACGGCGGACGGTCTCGCGGGCACCGGCTACGCGTACACGATCGGCACCGGCGGCACCTCCGTACTGGCCCTGCTGCAGGACCATCTGCTGCCCGCCCTCGTCGGACAGGACGCCCGCAACGTCGAGGCGCTGTGGCAGCGGCTGTTCGCCCTGACCCGGGCCACCACCACCGGCGCCATCACCTCCCTGGCCCTCGCCACCGTGGACACCGCGCTGTGGGACGTGCGGTGCAAGCGGGCCGGGGAGCCGCTGTGGCGGCTGGCCGGCGGACACCGCCAGGAGGTGCCGGTCTACGACACCGAGGGCGGCTGGCTCCATCTGAGCACCGAGGAACTGGTCAAGGGCGCCCTGCGGGCCCAGGAGGCGGGCTGGGCGGGCGTCAAGGTCAAGGTGGGCAGGCCGCATCCCGCCGAGGACGCGGAGCGGCTGCGCGCCGTGCGCGAGGCGGTCGGTCCCACGCTGCACGTCATGACCGATGCCAACCAGTCCCAGACGGCGTCCTCGGCGCTCCGGCTCGCGGCCGCGTTGGAGCCGTACGACCCGTACTGGCTGGAGGAGCCGCTGCCCGCGGACGACATCAGCGGGCATGCCCGGCTCGCGCGGGCGACGCGGATCCCGGTGGCCGTCGGCGAGTCCATGTACTCGCTCATGCAGTTCCGCAGCTACCTGGAGACGGGTGCCGCGTCCGTCGTGCAGGTCGACGCGGCGCGGATCGGCGGCATCACCCCGTGGCTGAAGGCCGCGCACCTGGCGGAGAGCCACAACGTGATGGTCTGCCCGCACTTCCTGATGGAGCTGCACGTCAGCCTGGCCGCCGCGGTGCCCAACGGCAGCTTCGTCGAGTACATCCCGCAGTTGCGGGCCGTGACCCGGACCGAGCTGACCATCCGCGACGGCCTGGCGGTGGCCCCGGACGTGCCGGGGATCGGCATCGACTGGGACCTGGACGCCCTCGACGACCGGAGGGTGGCATGACGACGTCCGTCAGCCCGCCGCAGACCGTCCCGGAGGAGAAGGCGCCCGCCCACCGGATGCCGTTCTGGGTCAACCAGCGGCTCGGTCTGCTGGTGCTGGTCATCGCGCTGAGCATCCTGTTCGGCGTGCTCCGGCCCGCCTTCCTCGACCAGCGCCTGGTGCTCTTCCCACTGCTGCGGGACGTCGCCACGCTGACCGTCGTCGCGCTCGCCCAGATGGTCGCCCTGTCCGTGGGGCACATGAACCTCGCGGTCGGGCGGATGGCGGCCTTCGGCGCCATGTTCGCGGGCCTCGGCTACGACAAGCTCCATCTGCCCATGCAGTTGGGCCTGTTGCTGTGCCTGGTCGCGGGCGCGGCGATCGGCGCGGTCACCGGCTGGCTGATCGCACGTACCGGGGTGAGCTCCTTCGTCGTCACGCTGGCGATGGACTTCGCCCTGCTGGGCCTGGTGTCCCTGATGTACTCGGCGCTCACCGAGGACGCCGCCTTCACCACCCGCCCGGCCGGCATCGACGCACTGCGGTCCTACTCGCTGGCGGACATCTGCGTGGGCCCGGTCTGCGGCTCCCCGGCGATCCCGCAACTGGCCCAGTTCACCGTGTTCGCCATGCTCGGTCTCGGCTTCCTGTACGGCTGCACCCGCATCGGCCGGGAACTGCTGCTGACCGGGGCGAACCCGGCCGCCGCCGAGCTGTCCGGCATCCCCACCGGACGCCGGGTCCTGCTCGCCCACACCCTCTCCGGGCTGCTCGCGGCGCTCGCCGGGTTCATGGCCGCCGCCGGGACGGGCACGTTCCGCGCCTCCATCGGCGACGACTTCATGCTGCCGTCCTTCCTGGGCGCGGTGCTCGGCGGCACCCTGCTCACCGGCGGGGTGGTGTCCGTGCTGGGCACGCTGCTCGGCACCGCGCTGGTCGGCGTGATCCGCAAGGGGCTCGACCTGCTCGGCGTCGGCCTGGAAAGCCTCAACATCTACCTCGGCTGCATCCTGCTGCTTGCCCTGTCGGCAGACCGGATCCGCACCGTGGTGTCCTATCGCAAGGTGGTGCGCTCCACATGAGCACGATCCGCGACCAGCAGAGCCGGGCCGCCGCGGCGCTGCACCGGTTCTCCCGTACGACGACGGCCATGCTGCTGCTGGTCGTCGTGGCAGGGGCGGTGGCGCTGGAGGTGGCGTCGTCGGGCTCCTTCTTCGAGGGCCCCTCGGTACGGGTCTTCCTCCAGTACCTCGCCACGCCCATCCTCATCGGCCTCGCCCAGATGGTGGCGCTGTGCGTGGGCCAGCTCAATCTCGCCGTCGGCGCCCTGGGCGGCTTCACCGCCTGCCTGACGGGCGTCCTGATGGCCGACCACGGGGTGCCGGCCGGGGTCGCCGTGCTCGTGGGGCTGCTGACGGCGACCGCCGTCGGCCTGGTGACCGGTGTCGTCATCGTGGCCACGCAGATCAACGGGTTCATCGTCACCCTCGCCACGATGACGATCCTGCTGGGAGCGCAGTACCGGCTGGTCGGCACCCGGACCGTCGACGGCTACTCCGCCACGCTGCGCGACCTGGGCACGGCGGCGCCGCTGGACATCCCGCTCGTCTTCGTCACGGCGATCGTCGCGGCCGTCCTGCTGGGCGCGTTCATGTACCGCACGGTCGCCGGCCGGCGGCTGCTCGCGGCCGGCGGCAACCCGCTGGCCGCACGGCTGTCGGGCATCTCCACCGACCGGCAGATCGTGGCCGCGCACACCCTGTCCGGGCTGCTCGTCGGCGTGGCCGCCGTCACCGCCACCGCCTCGCTGCCGGGCGTCAACCGCAGCGTCGGCGGCGACTGGCTGCTGCCCAGCTTCGCCGCGCCGATCATCGGCGGGGTCGCGCTGACCGGTGGCTCCATCGCGGTGTTCGGGACCGTCCTCGCGGCCTTCGTGACCCGGCTCATCGACGCGGCCCGCGCCCAGTTCTCGCTGGACCCGAGCTGGGTCAACCTGCTGATCGGCCTGGTCGTGCTCGGCACGGTCGCCGGCGGGCACCTGCACCAGACGCGGCTGGCGAAGGCCGCCACCACGCCGTCACCGCAGCCGGGAGGCGCCCGATGAGTACGGTCCTCCTCGAATGCCACGACCTCGTGAAGGTCTTCCCCGGCGTCCGCGCCCTGGACGGCGTGCGGCTGCGGCTCACCGCCGGCTCCGTGCACGCGCTCCTCGGTGAGAACGGCGCCGGCAAGTCCACCCTCATCAAGGTCCTGACCGGGGTGCACTCCCCCGACGGCGGCACCCTCGCCTGGTGCGGCGAACCGGTGCAGCTGCGCTCTCCCCTGGAGGCGACCCGGACCGGCATCGGCGTCGTCCACCAGGAACGCAACCTCATCCCCGGCTTCTCGGTGGCCGAGAACATCACCCTGCAGAAGCCGCCCGCACGCCGTGGTCTGGTCGACTACGCGGCCATGACCGAACCGGCCGTCGCCTGCCTCACGGAGCTGGGCGTCGACCTCGACCCGGACCGGCCGGTGCGCGAGCTGTCCGTCGCCCAGCAGCAGTTGGTGGAGATCGCCAAGGCCCTGTACACCGAGAGCCGGGTGCTGCTCCTGGACGAGCCCACCGCCTCCCTCTCCCCCGAGGAGACGGAGCACCTGTTCGCGGTGGTCCGGCGGCTGGCCGAGCGCGGTGCCTGTGTCGTCTTCGTCAGCCACAAACTGGAGGAGGTCTTCGCCCTCTGCGACACGGTCACCGTGCTGCGGGACGGGAAGTCGGTGCTGGAGTCGTCGCCGCTGGCCGACCACTCCCACGACGACATCGTGAGCCTGATGGTGGGCCGCGCCCACGCGGCGGCCGAGATGCTCCCGCGCACGGTCGACCGGTCCGCCGCGCCGGTCCTGGAGCTGGACGCGGTCGCCACGGCCGGCGGGCACCGGGACATCAGCCTGGCGGTGCGGCCCGGGGAGATCCTCGGCCTGTACGGGCTGGTCGGCGCGGGCCGGAGCGAGCTGGTCAAGGCGGTGCTCGGGCTCGACCGCATCACCGCCGGAGAGGTCCGGGTGCACGGCAGGCCGGCCCGCATCGGCTCGCCCCGCCAGGCCCTGCACGAGTTCGGGATCGGGTACGTGACCGAGAACCGCAAGGAGGAGGGCGTCTTCCTGGAACAGCCCATCGTCCGCAACATCACGGTGACGGTGTGGAAGAGGCTGGCCAAGGCGCTCGGGTTCGTCCCGGCGGGCGAGGAACGCGCCGTCGCCCAGGACCTCGTCGACCGGCTCGGCATCCGGATCACCGGCCTCGCGCAGAACGCCGGTGAGCTCTCCGGCGGCAACCAGCAGAAGGTCAGCCTCGCCAAGTGGCTGGCCGCCGACACCCGGTTGCTCGTCGTCGACGAACCGACGGTGGGCGTCGACGTGCGCACCAAACGCGCCTTCCACGAACTCCTCTGGGACCTGGCCCGTGACGGCCTGCCGATCCTGCTGATCAGCAGCGACCTCGCGGAGATGGTCACCCTCGCCGACCGGATCGTCGTCATGACCGACCACCGCGTCCGCGGCGAGGTCGACAACGACCGGGACTACGACCGGATGAGCGGCCGGATCATCCGCCTGATCCACGACCGCGACGCGGTGCGCTCATGAGGCGGGTGGCGCAGGTCATCGCCGTACGACCGGAACAGCTCGACAGATACCGCGAGTTGCACCGCAAGGTGCCGGAGCCGATGCCGGACCGGCTCCGGCGCTGTCACATTGAAGTACGCCCCCCGCTCCCGGGTTCGGTCACGGGCAGGCACTCGGCGAGCAGGTCGACGACGTCGCGCCAGGCTCGCTGCGCGTGCCGTGGGTGGTAGCCGACACCGGGGACCGTGGGGTGGTCGACCGGCGGGTGGTGGAAGGCGTGCAGGGCGCCGCCGTAGACCGTGAGGCGCCAGTCGACGCCCGCGGCCTGCATCTCGGCGGTGAACGCGTTCCGTTGCGCGGGCGGCATGATCGGGTCTTCCGAACCGACCCCGGCCCACACCGGGCAGCGAATGCGCGCCGCCTCGCCCGGTCGGCCCGTGGTCAGTGCGTTGACAGTCCCGATGGCCTGCAGGTTGACGCCGTGGCGCCCGAGTTCCAGCCCGATGGCGCCCCCGGTGCCGTAGCCGACGGCGGCGATCCGGTCGGGGTCGGTCCGTGGTTCGGCGCACAGCACGTCGAGCGCCGCGTGGCCGATATCCCGCATCCGGTCGGGATCAGCAAGCAGCGGCAGACAACGGGCCAGCATCTCCTCGGGGTCGCCCAGATAGCGCCCGCCATGAAGGTCGAAGGCCAGCGCTATGTATCCCAGCTCGGCGAGAGCGTCGGCCCGGCGACGCTCGACGTCGCTGAGCCCCATGCCCTCCGGTCCGAGCAGCACCGCGGGCCGGCGGTCGACCCCGGCCGGGAGCGCTAGGTGCCCGATCATCGTCAGACCGTCGGCCGGATACTCGACCGTACGCGTCGTCATCGTCGTCATGAGACCGGACCGTAGTGATCGTCGAGCCCGGTCCGGCCGGTGTTCTGCCACCGGCAGAACAGCGCGGGTATCGCTCTGCGCTGTCGGATCACCTGCCCGGGCCACGGTGTTGGAGGCTGACCCTCGCAGCAGGATTCGCTGTCCGACTTCCGTGACCGGCTCGCCGAGGGCGGTCGCGCCGGTCGACCATTTGCATAAACTATGAATATAAAAATGCTATGCTTCGAGGGTGAGTCGTCAAGACACCGCTCCTGGTGCGTCCGCCGCCATCGGGGCAGCCCTCTACGGCCTGGCCACCAGGGCCGCGAGACGCCTGCCCCGGGACATGAGCCTGACGTCCGCCGCCACCCTGGCCACCCTGGACCGGACCGGCCCGCGGCGCATCACCGATCTGGCCGCGGTCGAGGGCGTCACCCAGCCCGCGATGACCGCCCTGGTCCGGGTGATGGAGGAGTCCGGCCTGGTCGAGCGGCGGGGCGACGCCTCCGACAAGCGGGTCACGCTGGTGTGCCTGACCGAGGCCGGCGCCTCCTATGTCCGGACGCGGCACCAGGCGGGCGTCCACGCGTTCGAGCGGTTGATCGGCGAGCTCACCGGCGACGAGATCGAGGCGCTGGTGGCGGCCCTTCCGGCGCTGAAGCATCTGGCAGAGCTCGAAAGCCAGGACCGCGAAGGGCCGAAGCAGTGACCGGGCAGCCGGTCGGCGGGGTCGCGGCGAAGGCGTTCCCGGTGGCGCGTTCCGAGGCGCGGCTGCTGGTCCCCGCCCTGGTGTTCATCGCTCTGGTCGTGGCGGCGGTCGCCAGCCTCGGGACACCGCTCATCACCAGCGTGGCGACCTCGTTCCACGTCTCGCTCGGCAGCGCGCAGTGGACGCTGACCGTCGCGCTGCTCAGCGGCGCCGTCGCCACGCCGGTCCTGGGCCGGCTCGGAGCCGGCCGGCACCGGCGGGCCACGATCCTCGCCACGCTGGCGGTCGTCGTCGCCGGCAGCGCGCTCACCGTGCTGCCGCTGCCGTTCGCGTGGCTGCTGGCCGGCAGGGCGGCCCAGGGCGTCGGGCTCGGGCTGACGGCGCTGATGATGGGCGTGGCCCGGGACCACCTCCCCGAGGAGCGCGGCGCGGCCGTGATCGCCCTGATCTCGGTGGTCTCGATCATCGGGGCAGGCGTCGGCTACCCGCTGGCCGCACTGCTCGCCGAGCTCGGCGGGGTACGGGCCGCCTACGGCCTCGGCCTGGTCGTCACCGCCGCCGCCCTCCTGACCGCGTGGCGTTCCATGCCCGAAGCCCCCGAAGGCCGCTCCGCCCACGTGGACGTGGCAGGCGCGGTCGTCCTGGCCGCTGCGCTGCTCCTGGTGCTGTTCCTCGCCGGCGAACGGAATCTGTGGAGCCGGCACCTCGCCGTGGCGGCGGGCCTCGCCGTCGTCGCGGTGGTGCTGCTCTGCGTCTGGGCCGTCGTCGAGCTGCGCAGCACGACGCCCCTGGTCGATGTGCGGGCGGTGCGGCACCCGGCGGTCGCCGGGGCGAACCTCGCCATGTTCGTCGGCGGGATCGGCATGTACCTCCTGCTCACGCTCATCACCCGGTACGCGCAGACGCCGCACGGCGCCGGCTACGGCTTCGGGCTGACGACCTTCGTCGCCGGGCTGGTCCTCATCCCGTTCTCGGTGCTGGGGTTCGTCGCCGGCAAGCTCACGCCGCGGGTCCGGACGCGGATCGCCGACCCCCTGCTCCTGGCCGGCAGCGCCGTCGTGGTCGGCGGCGGGTTCGCCCTGTTCGCGGCGGCCCGGTCGGACCTGGCCGAACTCTTCGCGGCGATGGGCGTGCTCGGCCTCGGCGTCGGCGGCTTCTCGGCCGCGATGCCCGGCGTCATCCTGGCCGTCACCCCCAGGAGCGAGACGTCGAGCGCCATGAGCTTCAACTACGTCGTCCGCAGCGTCGGGTACTCCCTGGGCAGCGCCATCGGCGGCCTGATCCTCGCCGCGGGCACCGGCCCCGGCCACCTCTTCCCCGACGACGGCGCCTACACCACCGCGGCGCTGGTCGGCATCGGCGCCATGGCGATCACGACGCTGACAAGCCTCGCTCTTGCCCGCCGACGCTCGTCCGAGACCAACCCGTAAGTCAGATGCACTCGTCCCGACACTGGAGGTTCCATGCCCAAGGGCTACTGGGTCAGCGTGTACCGCACCATTTCAGACCCTGAGAAGCTGGCTGCCTACAACAAGCTGGCCCCGCTGGCCGTCAAGGCCGGGGGCGGCCGGGTCCTCGTCCGTGGCGGTCGGGTCGTGGCGCATGACGCCGGAATCGCCGAGCGTACCGTCCTGATCGAGTTCGACAGCTTCGAGGAGGCCGTCGCGGCGCACGAGAGTGCGGCCTACCAGGAGGCGCTGGTCGCCCTCTCCGACGGCGTCGAGCGCGACTTCCGCATCGTCGAAGGCATCGACTGACCGGTTGAACGACTCGACCTTGTCGGTCGCCGCGGTCACCCGTCGGCGAAGCGGCACACCCCAACTACTCGTTCCACCTGCTCGGCGACCGGCTGTTCGCCTACTTCGAGTACCACGGCGGGGATGTCGAGGCGGACCTGGCGCTGATGGCGGCCGACGAGGCGACCCGGGTGTGGTGGCGGCTGACCGCGCCCTGTCAGACGCCGGTTCCGGAGGCGGCCCCGGGTGAGTGGTGGGCCACGGCGGAACAGGTGTTCCTCATGGAGCAGCCGGCTCGTCGCCGCCGTCGTCCTCGAGCTGGCGCTCCATGCTGCGGGTGAGGTGTTCGGTCATCGCCTCGGCCGCCCGCTCGGGGTTGCGGCGCAGCACGGCCCGTACGATCCGCTCGTGCTCGGCGACGGTCGGGCCGCCGGCCCCGACGACGTCGCCGAGCCGGAAGATGTGCAGGTGCGCGTGGAGGCGCTGCACGGCGTCGGCCAGCAGCGGCCGGTGCGCGGCCTGTCCGATCGCCTCGTGGAAGCGCTGGTCGAGGCCGGCGAAGTCGCGGTAGGACGCGTACCGGCCGTTCGGGCTGGGCTGGGCCTGCATCTCCTCGAGGATCCGCTCCAGGCCGTCCAGCTGTTCCTCGGTGGCGTTGACGGCGGCCAGGGCGGCGGCCCTCGGCTCCAGCAGCAGCCGCATCTCGAAGAGCTCCGCGAGGCCCTGACGGGTCAGCAGCTCCGTGGCCCGGTATCCGGACAGGGCGCGCTTGACCACCAGTCCGTCGGACTCCAGCCGGGCCAGCGCCTCCCGGACCGGGGTGGGTGAGACCTTGAGGGCGCGGGACAGCGCGTCGATGCCGACGCGGGCGCCGGGGGCGATCTCGTGGTCCATGACCATCGCCTTGATGCTCTCGTACACGCTGTCCGACAGCGCCTGCCGGACGGGGGGACCGTTCTGCTCGTCGCCCTCGCCCGGAAGCCCGGCCGCGGAAGAGGTGTGCGGCGGCATCCCGGACCCTCCTCCTCAAGACCTGCGTGGCACCCCCAGTTTACCCAGGTGGGCGGGGTGGGCGGCCGGTTGCGTCAGCGGAAGGAGAAGACGGTGAAGGCCGCCATCTCCGCATTGGCCGGCGCGCTCGCCTCGAAGCCGTAGTACTCGCCGTACTTCGGTCGCAGCAGGTCCACCGCGTCCCGCGCCACGGCCGCGAGCTGCGCCGGGAACCAGGCCGAGTGGGCGCCCTGGGAGGGGTCGATGAAGTCGCTGATGGGATGTGCCTTGAAGGCCTGGATGACCGCGTCCCGCATGTCCCGGTAGTAGCCGAGTTCGAACTCGACGTCGGCGCGGGAGCCGACGTTCCCGTGGCCCGCGGAGAGGAAGTCCCAGGTCATGTCCCGGACTTCGGTCAGGTTGCGGTCCGCGAACAGGAAACGCTCGTTGCCGGTGAAGTGCCAGAAGGGCGGCTGGTCCGGGCCCATCAGGTCGGGACAGTGCACGATGTTCTCGCCGGCCAGCAGCCATGCCGAGTGGTCGTCGGTGTGCGCCGCCCACTCGAAACCGTGCATCCGGACCGTCAGGTCCTCGAAGGTGAAACTCCCCTCCGGCCACGCGACCGTCTCGGTCGGACGCGGCAGCACGCTGTCCACGGCCCCGAGTTTCCGGGCCGTCTTGTCACTGGCCACGATCCGCAGCGCGCGGCCGTCGTGCCGTGCCGCCTCGACGTACCTGGGGGCGTCGCCGATGTGGTCCGCGTGGAAGTGGGTGTAGACGACGGTGGAGACGGGCTTGGGCGTCACCGACGCGATCGCCGCGACGACGCCGTCGTAGCAGTGCTCGATCGGGTCCATCAGGAGGACGGACTCCTCCCCCACGTGGAACAGCGTGGCGAAGACCCCCACCTCGACCCAGTACGAGCGCTCCGACAGCCTCTGCAGGACGAACGGCTCGGTCATGGCCCGCCGGAAGAGCTGGTCGACATGGGCGCCCACCGGGAGGACGAGGTCCTTCGAGGGAGCGACGAACCGTCCGCCGGTGGTCGAGGGGAAAGTACGGATTTCGGTCATGCTCTCAACCTCTCCCGTCGTCGGACGACGGAGTCGGACAACGGACTCGGACGACGGAGTCAGACGACGGAGTCAGACGACGGAGATCTCGTCGAGATCGATGGTGATCAGGCGTGGTTCGGGCAGCGCGTGTCCGTCGTCCTGCACGGGCACGATGTAGCGGTGGGTGGGGAAGACCAGTCCCGACACCTGCACGTGTTGTTCGGCGAAGTGTGCGGCGGGGGTGCCGCCGAGGACGTCGGGCGCGTAGTCGTGGCGCCGCAGCAGACCGGAGTGGTCGTAGGAGAGGACCTGCTCCGTGCAGTGGGTGGCCATGTCGTGCGGGAACCGGGCCCGCAGCCGGCGCCACTCCGCGCCGGCCTCCCGCCACGGCTCCGTCTCCTCGACGACCACGCCGGGCCGGGTCAGCAGGTAGGGGGCCGTGAGGTAGTTCCACATGGCGTAGCCCGCGAAGTACAGCACGTCGAGCCGGTCCCACGGGGTGTCCGGGTCGTGGCCGAGGAGGGCCTCGCGCGGAGCGGTCCGTTCGGCGACGACGTCGCCGTCCCGCCGCTCGACCGCGACCCGCTCCGGCGTGAACACACCCCGCAGCTCGGCGCCGGTGAAGCGCTCGAAGACCAGTCGCTGGCGCTGCACTTCGACGCTCATGTCGGCGTCGGCGAGGATGCCGTCCTGATCGACCTGGGACCACAGGACCCCGCCCAGGGACCCCGTGGCGTGAATGGTCTCCGCCTCTCGCCACCGTGGGAGGCCCCCGTGGGCGTGCAGGACGAGATCCAGCAGGTCGCTCACGCGGCGTCGTTCCCTTCAGCGGCCTGCGGCCGGGCCAGGAACCGGGTGACGTCGGCGGCGAACTCGTCGTGGTGCTGGAAGAGGAACCCGTGCGCCGCGTCCGGGTAGATCCGCAGCTCCGCGCCGGGGATCAGCCCGGCCAGCAGGTGGGAGTAGCGCGGCAGGATCATCGGGTCGCTGTCGCCGTTGGCGACGAACACCGGCACCTGGATCGCGGTCACCCGCTCCAGGAGCCCGACATCGGGGATGCCCCAGGCGCACACCGCGTCGTACTGCGCCTGACGCGTCTGCCACGTCGTCGGCGTGTCCAGCTCGCCCCGGGTGAACATGCGGCCGAGCGCGGCCTCGCCCGACTTCCGGCTCTCGGCGGACCGGGTGTAGAAGACGTCGAGCATCTTCGCGGGGTCGGTCCTGACCTGTCCGACCGAATCGATGACCCACTGTGCCCACCCGTGCATGCCGGGCGCTCCCTGGGGTGCGGACGAGGCCAGCACGAGACGCCGTACCAGCGCCGGCCGGATCAGCGTGATCTCCTGGGCCACGAAGGACCCGAGCGAGAACCCGAGGACGTCGACCTGGTCCAGTTCCAGCGCGTCGATGAAGGCGATGGCGTCCACCGCCATCTGCGCCACCGTGCCCGGCGTGGTGCCGCCGGATCCGCCGACGCCGGTGTTGTCGAAGGCGATGACGCGCCGGCCCCGGGCCAGGGCGTCCACCAGCGCGGGGTCCCAGTTGTCGAGGTTGCCGCGGAAGTGCACCAGCAGGACCAACGGCACACCGCCCTCGCCGACCTCGCGGTACGCGTACTCCACGCCGCCCGCGGCCGTCACCTTGCTGATCGGCGCCTCGGTGTAGCTCTGCACCATCGGATCCACCTCTCCCCGGAGTCTGCGACCGGCCTCGGGAGGGCTTCCCGGCCGGTTCCGCACCAGGGTCGATCAGCCGTGGGCGGCCTGTCCCTCACATGAACGGGTGAGGGCGGTGGCCGTCCGGGGCAGGGTCAGCACGAGGCGGGCGCCGGGGTCGGCGGCGCGAGGTGGCTGGGCGGTGAGCGTCCCGCCGTGGGCGGTCGCGATGTCGCGGGCGATGGCGAGCCCGAGACCGGTGCCGCCCGCGTCGCGGGTACGGGCGTTGTCCAGCCGGGTGAAGCGGTGGAAGACCCGTTCGCGGTCGGGTTCGGGGATGCCCGGCCCGTCGTCGCGGACCTCGACGACCGCTTCGCCCTCGGTGTGGCGCATCTCGACGGTGACGGTGCTGTGCGCGTGCCGCAGGCCGTTGTCCAGGAGGTTCGAGAAGAGGCGGGCGAGTGCGGTACGGCTGCCGAGGACCGGCTCGTCGGGCTCCGCGGGCGCGACGAGGACGACGGGCCTATGGGGGTACCGCTCGGCTATGGTCCGGCGCAGGAGGTCGGTCACGCCCAGCGGTTGGAGTTTCAGCGGCCGGTGCGCGTCCAGGCGGGCGAGGAGCAGCAGGTCGTCGACGATCTCCTCGAGACGGACGGTGTCGCGCAGCGCCTCCCGGCCGACCGCGGGCCACTCGGCGCGGTCGGGGCGGGCCAGGGCCAGTTCGAGACGGGCCTTCAGGGTGGTGAGGGGGCCGCGCAGTTCGTGCGAGGCGTCCGAGGTGAAGGTGCGCAGCCGCTCGACGGCGCGCTGGAGCTGGTCGAGGGTGCCGTTCATCGTCTCGGCCAGCGAGGCGACCTCGTCCTCGGAGCCGGGCACCGGGACCCGGTTGTGGAGACTGTGGGCCGTGATGTCGGCGAACTCGGCACGGATGTCCTCGACCGGCCGCAGCGCCCGGCCCATGGCGTACCAGTTCAGACCGGCCACCAGGAGGACCATCAGGGCGGCGCCGGGGACCAGGGCCCAGGTCAGGATGACGACGGCGGTGCGGGCGGGAGCCAGGTCGGGGTACGCCTGCACCAGCATCAGCCCGGCGGTGGTGTCGACGGAGGCGGTCGCCTCGCCGTCGTCGGACTCACCGGTCTGCGTGCCGTGGGAGTCGTCCCCGGTGACCACGGTGACGTCCGGCAGGGCGGTCAGCACCTCCGCCACGGGTGCGCCGGCGTCGAGTCGGCGGGCGGCCTGCTCGACGTGGTCGCGGGCCGCGGTCCGGGCGGAGCCGACCAGGTTGGTGTGGACGGCGTAGAGCAGTACCGCCGAGCTGGCGGCGAGGGCGATACCGGCGACGAGGGCGACGGCCAGGGTGGCACGGCCCCGCACCGTGCGCGGCCACAGCCGCGGGCGTCGCCGTCGCCTGCTGCGGTCAGGATCCGTCGGAGCGGAGTCGGTAGGCTCCGCCGGGTACGGTTTCGATGCTGGCCCGGCCGAAGGGCCGGTCGATTTTTCGGCGTAGCGCACTGACGTTGACCTCCACGATGTTCGGACCGCCCTCGTACGCGCTGTCCCAGACGTGTTCGAGGATGGCGGCCTTGGTGACGGCGACGTCCGGGGATGCCGCGAGCAGTACCAGGACGTCGAACTCACGGGGCGTGAGGGCGATGTCCGTACCGGCGCGGCGGCAGCGGCGGGCGCCGGTGTCGATCTCCAGGTCCCCGAAGTGCCGGACGATCTGCCGTTCGGGGCGTGCGCGGCGCATCAGGGCGTGCAGCCGGGCGATGAGGACGACGAAGGAGAAGGGCTTGGTGAGGTAGTCGTCGGCGCCGGTCTCCAGGCCCTCCGCCTCGTCGTACTCGCCGTCCTTCGCGGTCAGCATCAGGATCGGGGTGTTGTCGCCGGCCGCGCGAAGGTGGGCGCAGACCTTGTAGCCGTTGAGCCCGGGCATCATCACGTCGAGGATGATCACGTCGTAGCTGTCGGCGGCCGCCCTGGCGAGGCCGTCGAGGCCGTCGCCCACGGCGTCCACCGCGAACCCCTCTGCCCGCAGGCCCTGTTGGAGCAGCTCCACGAGCCGGGCGTCGTCGTCCATCACCAGCACACGCATGCCGTACACCTTGCCTCACCGGTGACGCGCGGTGCTGAAGGGGATCTTCAGGACGTTCAGCGGATCTTCAGCGGACGGCGGCGAGAGTCGGGGACGTACTCGTTCCCGACGGGACCGGAGGCCGCACCGGGTCCGGTGGCTCCACGTCCCGTCACCCCAGAAGGAGCTGATCCCATGAAGACACGTTGGCGCGGCGTCTCCCGCCGCCGAGGCCTGCTGATCACCGGCGTCGCCGTCGCGCTCCTCGCCTCGGGCGGGGCCGCCGCGGCGGCCTCCGGCGACGACGGCACGACCGACGACCCCGGCATCACGCTCACCGAGGTGCCCGGCGCGGTGCCGACCGACTGGACGCCGGCGACTCTCACCCCGGTGGACGGCGCCACTCTCACCGAGGGGGACGGCGTCACCCTCACTCCGGCGGACGGCGTCACTCTCACCGAGGTGCCGGGCGCGAAGCCCACCGACGTGCAGCCGGGCCAGGCCACCGCCCTGCCGCACCAGCCCGTCGTTGTCGAGGACGGCGGGGACGGCGGGGACGGCGTGACGCTCCCGGGCCACACGCGGTAGGTGCCGGTCAGGTCCTTGTCGCAGGCGCCCGGCCGGGCCCACCCGGCCGGGCGCCTCGTGCGCTCCCGCGCGGCGATCGGAGTCGGCTCCCCCAAGCCGCCCCCGCCCACCGCCCCCTCGTACTGGCGTGCTATCACCGATGTTCCATGGAGACCGTGCCGACTGTGCCGACCGAGCCGATCACCCCGTCCACCCCACGGCCCGTACGGTGGCCGACGATGGTGCAGGGGTGGCACGAACTGACCTTCCTGCACTGGCCGGTGGAGCCGGAGCGGGTGGCGGGGCTGCTGCCCGCCGGCACCCGGCCGGACACGCTGGACGGGGTCACGTACGTCGGTCTCGTCCCGTTCCTGATGCGGGGCACGGGCTTCGGGCCGGGGCCGGGGCTGCCGTATCTGGGCACCTTCTGCGAGACGAACGTACGGCTGTACTCGGTGGACGGGCACGGCCGGCGAGGGGTGGTGTTCAGGTCCCTGGACGCGACCCGGCTGCTTCCGGTGCTGATGGGCCGGCTGGGGTTCCGGCTGCCGTACATCTGGTCCGCGATGCGGCTGCGCCGCGAGGGCGATGTGATCACGTACACCTGCCGGCGGCGGCGCCCGGCGGCCGCGAGCCGGGCAGTCGTCCGGATCGGGGCGCCGATCGCCGAGCCCTCGCCGCTGGAGCGGTTCCTGACCGCGCGCTGGGGGCTGCACGTGACCTGGCACGGCCGTACCGCGCACCTGCCGAACGAACATGCGCCCTGGCCGCTGCACCGGGCCGAACTCCTGGATCTGGACGACGAGTTGGTGGCGGCAGCCGGCCTGCCCGCGCTGTCCGGGCCGCCGGTCAGCGTGCTCTGGTCGCCCGGCGTGAAGGTGCGGTTCGGGACGATGGAACTGCTCCGCCACGCCAGGTAAAGATTTCGTATGGTCTAGTCCAAAGGGGGCTTTGGTCCAGTCCAATTCATTGACGTGACCGCGACACCTCCGGAAGCTGGGACCACCCCACCTCCCCGGCCCCCTGGAGGCACCAGTGAGACCCCTTCGCGCATGTCTCGGCGCGGCGGCAGCCGTCACCCTCGCCGCCGCCGGCACCACCGCGCTCGTCGCGAGCAACGCCTCGGGCGCGACCACCGCGCTGAGCAACCGGTGGTACGCGGCCGCCCCCTACCTGATGCCCCTGGACAACAACCCGCCGGACGCGGCCGCCATCATGGACGCCAGCGGCCTCAAGGCCTTCCAGCTGGCGTTCGTCCTGGCCCCCAACGGCGGCGACTGCTCGCCCACCTGGGGCGGCACGGCGGCGGTCTCCTCGGACACCGCGGTCCAGTCGGTGATCAACACCATCCGAGCCAAGGGCGGCGACGTCTCCGTCTCCATCGGCGGCTACGGCGGCACCAAGCTGGGGCAGACCTGCGCGGACGCGGCCTCCACGGCGGCGGCCTACCAGCAGGTCATCACCAAGTACGGGCTGCACGCGATCGACTTCGACCTGGAGGAGCCGGAGTACGAGAACACCGCGGCGATCAGGAACGAGATCGGCGCCGCGAAGATCCTCCAGCAGAACAACCCGGGCCTGTACGTGTCGGTGACGACGGCCGGCACGGCGGACGGGACCGGCTGGTTCGGCAAGCAGATGCTGCTGGAGGCGAAGTCGCAGGGGTTCACGCCCAACAACTTCTCCATCATGCCGTTCGACGGCGGTTTCAGCGGGGCGGCCTCGCAGACCAGCGCGCTCACCAACTTCAACTCGATCCTGCAGTCGACCTTCGGCTGGGACCAGGCGACCGCCTACGCCCACGAGGGTTTCTCCGGGATGAACGGGCGCAGCGACACCGGCGAGTACTTCACCCAGGCCGACTTCCAGACCGTGCTCGACTACGCGACGAGCCACAACATGGACCGCTTCACGTTCTGGTCCCTGAACCGCGACCGCCAGTGCTCCCCGGTCGACAACAACGGAACCACGTCCGGAACCTGCTCCAGCGTGGCGCAGAGCGCCTGGGACTTCGCCAAGTACTCGGTGAAGTTCGCGGGGGTCACCCCGCCGACCACCACCCCCACTCCCACACCCACCCCGACACCCACTCCCACCTCCTGCAAGACCGCCTGGAGTGCGTCGGCGGTGTACACGGCCGGGAACGAGGTCTCGTACAACAGCCACAACTGGAAAGCCAAGTGGTGGACCCAGAACGAGGTGCCCGGCGCCTCCGAGTGGGGTCCCTGGCAGGACGAGGGCGCCTGCTGACCCCTTGACGGGATTGGTCCGGACCTTTACCTTCACGGGTCATTGAGGGTTACGGATGCGTCCGGAGTTCACATACATGAACCTCCGGATCTCATGCAGTGGACTCCGGACGCATCCCTCCGACGAAAGGACCCCCCACGTGAACCGATCCCGGCTGCTCGCGGCGCCGACCGCCGCGGGCCTCTCCCTCGCCCTCACCGTCCTGTTCGGCGGCAGCGCGGACGCGGCGAACCCGAACGTCGCACCCGGCGGCAACTTCGACCTGTCGATATGGCAGCTCCAGGAGCCGGTCGGCTCCCCCGGCTCGCCGACCACCATCTCCTCGTCCCGGCTCCAGGGCGCCAACGGCTACCAGGACGCGTACTTCTACACCGACACCCGCGACGGCGCGATGACCTTCTGGGCACCCGAGAAGGGCGTCACCACCCCGAACTCCAACTACGCCCGCTCCGAGCTGCGCGAGATGAACCGGGACGGCAGCGCCGCGAACTGGTCGCTCAGCGGCAGCCACAAGATGAGCGCGACCCTCCGGGTGGTCTCGGTGACCAAGAACGTGTGCGTGGGCCAGATCCACCTCGGCACCGGCGGCTCGTCCACCAAGCCGCTGCTGGAGCTGTACTACCGCTCGAACGGCGACATCGTGCTCGGCACCGAGAACTCCCCGGACGGCGGCCAGACCACGCACAGCGTGGGCAACGTGTCGGTCGGCAAGACCTGGTCGTACACCATCTCCGTCTCCGGCGGGAACATCATCAACCTGACCGTCAACGGCACTACGACCCACTACGCCATTCCGTCCTCCTTCAATCAGTACAAGCAGTACTTCAAGGCGGGCTCGTACAACCAGTCGTCCTCCGACAGCACGACCAACGGCGCCCGCGTCGCGTTCTACGGTCTGACCGTCACACACGGCTGAGTTCGGCTCGTCCACCCTGGCGGGGGCCGTCGTTCCGCCGCACGATGGAGAGGCCGTCCGCGCCGCGGCCGAACGACGGGAGGACTCATGACGCAGAGCTGGGGGCCACAGCCTCCCGCAACGGCCGACGGCCCCGAGTGGCGGCCGGAGCTGGACATCCCGGGGCCCGGGCAGCAGCGCCGCTGGACGGTGCTGCTGCGCTGGCTGCTGCTGGTACCGCAGTTCGTCGTGCTCTGCCTGCTCGGCATCGCGGCGTTCTTCGTGACGGTGGCCGGCTGGTTCGCGGCGCTCGTGCTGGGCCGGCTGCCCGACTCCATCGCCTCGTTCCTCGGCAAGTACCTGGCCTACGAGACCCGGATCGCGGCCAGCTCCATGCTGCTGGTCGACCGGTATCCGCCGTTCGCCCTCACCGCACCCGACTACCCGGTGCAGATCGAGCTGCGGCCCACCACCCTGAACCGGCTGGCGGTGCTGTTCCGGCTGATCCTGATGATCCCGGCGGCGATCATCGCGAACCTCGTGACGACGGGCTGGTTCGCGATCGGCTGGATCTTCTGGATCATCGGGATCGTGCTGGGCCGGCTGCCCGGTCCGGTCTTCGGGGCGACGGCCGCGGTCGCCCGCTACCGGATGCGGTTCGGCGCCTACCTCAGCATGCTGTCGCCCGTCTACCCGAAGGGACTGCTCGGCGACCCGCCCGTCGCGAAGGAGGAGGCCCGCTCCGCCACCCGGCCGCTGGTCCTGGACACCGCCGCGAAGGTCCTGATCTGGGTCTTCCTGGTACTCGGCCTGATCACCCAGATCGGCTCCCGCTCCACCGGCGACCACGACATGAACGGACTGGCGAATACGCCGCAAGTGGTACATCTCGCGGGACGGTCGTAGCGTCGAAGGGAACAGGTACGGCCGAACGGGCGGGAGCGACCATGCGCAGACCAGTGGTGGGAACGGCGATCGGACTCGGGGCGGCCCTGCTGCTCACGGCAGGCATGACGACTGCTTCCGCGACGCCGCCGACACCGTCCGCGTCGCCGGCGTCGGCCCAGCACCCCGTGCTCGTGGACTGCCTCTGGCACCAGCGGTTCCGGCCGAGCGACTTCCTGCTGGCCTGCGGCGACGGCAACAGCATCCTCACCGGCATGCACTGGACCCAGTGGAACGACAGGACGGCGGTCGCCCAGGGCGTGAACGTGGTGAACGACTGCAAGCCGTACTGCGCGGCCGGCAAGTTCCACAAGTATCCGGTGACCGTACGGCTCGACCGCCCGACGGCCTGGACGAAGCACCCGAACGTACAGCACTTCACGCGGATGAACCTGACCTACTCCGGTGCCCGGCCGGAGGGATACACGCAGGTCATGAACTACCCGATGTGGAACTGACCGGGGCCGTCACCCGGCTGGGCGGCACGCGGGGCCCTGCCGTGCGCCGGGCGGGCGACGTCGCGGCCACGGCTGCCGCGGCCCGGGGACGGCGAAGCGTCATGTTGGTGTGACCGGTACGCCGGAGTTTCGCGCTCCCGTCGAAAGAGGTCACATGCCCCGATTCCCCCGCCGGGCCGTCGCCGCCCCGGCCGCGGTCGCGATCGGCCTGCTCGCGGCGGTTCCGGCCGCGAGTGACGAGCCGGTCCTCTCCCGTCCCCACACCGTCGCCTATTTCGACCTGACCCGCGGGCAGACGCCCGAGAGCGTCGTCGCCGAGCGGGGCGGCACGGTCGACGTCTCCTTCGCGTACGCCCGGCAGGTCGTCAAGGTCACCCGGGAGCGCCGGGTCCGGGTCCTCGCGACCCTGCCCGACGAGAACAACCCCCGCACGCCCCTCGTGGGCAGTGCGGTCACGCACGGCCTGGCCCGCGCGCAGGACGGCACGCTGTACGTCAACTACGCCACCGGCACCGGCCTGACCGGCGTCTGGCGCATCCCGGCGGGCGGCGGCACACCCGAGCAGATCGGCCGGCTGCCCGCGGACGGCCTGCCCGACGGACTGGCCCTCGACGAGAAGCACGGCGTGCTCTACGCCGCCGACTCGGCGCTGGGCACGGTGTGGCGCATCCCGGCGTCGGGCGGTACGGCCACGGCCTGGGCCACGGGCACCGCGCTCACCGGGCTCCCGTCGGCCACCGGCTTCGGCGTGAACGGGATCAAGGTCCACAAGGACGCGGTGTGGGTGACCAACACCGACCGGGGCACGCTGCTGCGCATCCCGGTGGGCGCGGACGGCTCGGCGGGGCCGGCCGAGACGCGGGCGACCGGCCTCACCGGGGTCGACGACTTCGTCTTCCCCGGGCACTCGGACCTCGTGCTCGCCGCGCTCAACCCGTCCAACGAGGTCGTGCTGGTCGGTCCGGACGGCGGCCACAGCACCGTCCTCTCCGTGCAGGAGGGGCTGTCCAACCCGACCTCGCTGGCGGTACGCGACCGCGACGTGTTCGTGGCGAGCGCCGGCTACCTCACCCAGCGCGACCCGAACCTGGTGAAGGCCCGGCTGGGCGCGCACTTCTCCCGCTCGTAGCCGGAGGGGAGGGCCGGGGCGTCCGGCCCTCCCTCGCGGCCACGGCCTCAGGCGATCTCGACCAGCAGGTCGCCGCCCTCCACCTGCTGGATGCGGTTGATGGCGAGCCGGGAGATCCGGCCGGCCTTCGGGGCGGTGATGGTGGCCTCCATCTTCATGGCCTCGATCGTGGCGACCGTGGCGCCCGCCTCGATCTCCGCGCCTTCGGCCACCGCGAGGGTGACGACTCCGGCGAACGGGGCCGCGACATGGCCGGGGTTGGCGCGGTCGGCCTTCTCGGTGGCCGGGATGTCGGAGGCCGCCGCCCGGTCGCGGATCTGGATCGGCCGCAACTGTCCGTTGAGGCTGGACATCACCGTGCGCATGCCGCGCTCGTCGGCCTCGCCGACGGCCTGGAGCTCGATCAGCAGCCGGACGCCGGGCTCCAGGTCGACCGAGTACTCCTTGCCCGGGCGCAGCCCGTAGAAGAAGTCCTTGCTGTCGAGGACGCTGGTGTCGCCGTAGGTCTGGCGGTGGGTGTCGAACTCGCGGGTCGGGGCCGGGAACAGCAGCCGGTTGAGGGTCGTGCGGGGCTCCTTGGCCAGGCCCTCGCGGTCCTCGGCGGTCAGCTCCGGTGCCGGCTTTGCGGCGGCGCGGCCCTGGAGGGCCTTGGTGCGGAACGGCTCGGGCCAGCCGCCGGGCGGGGTGCCCAGCTCGCCGCGGAGGAAGCCGATGACCGAGTCGGGGATGTCGAACTTGTCGGGGGTGGCCTCGAAGTCCACCGGCCGTACCCCGGCGCCGACCAGGTGCAGGGCGAGGTCGCCGACCACCTTGGAGGACGGGGTGACCTTGACCAGCCGGCCGAGGATCCGGTCGGCGGCCTCGTACATCGCCTCGATCTCCTCGAAGCGGTCGCCGAGACCGAGCGCGACGGCCTGGGTGCGCAGGTTGGAGAGCTGACCGCCGGGGATCTCGTGGTGGTAGACGCGGCCGGTCGGGGAGGCGAGGCCGGCCTCGAAGGGGGCGTAGACCTTGCGGACGCTCTCCCAGTACGGCTCCAGGTCCTCGATCGCGCGCAGGTCGAGCCCGGTGGGGCGCTCCGAGTAGTCGGTCGCGGCCACGATCGCCGACAGCGAGGGCTGCGAGGTCGTACCCGCCATGGAGGCGACCGCGCCGTCCACCGCGTCGGCGCCCGCCTGGATCGCGGCGAGGTAGGTGGCCAGCTGGCCGCCCGCGGTGTCGTGGGTGTGCAGGTGGACCGGGAGGTCGAACTCGCTGCGCAGCGCCGAGACCAGCTTGGCGGCGGCCGGGGCGCGCAGCAGGCCGGCCATGTCCTTGACGGCGAGGATGTGCGCGCCCGCCTCGACGATCTGCTCGGCGAGCCGCAGGTAGTAGCCGAGGGTGTAGAGGCGCTCGCCGGGGTTGGACAGGTCGGCGGTGTAGCAGAGGGCGACCTCGGCGACGGCGGTGCCCGTCTCCCGTACGGCCTGGATGGCGGGGCGCATCTGGCCGACGTCGTTGAGGGCGTCGAAGATGCGGAAGATGTCGATGCCGGTGGCGGCGGCCTCGTGGACGAAGGCGTCGGTCACCTCGGTCGGGTAGGGGGTGTAGCCGACGGTGTTGCGGCCGCGCAGCAGCATCTGGAGGCAGATGTTGGGGACGGCCTCGCGCAGGGCGGCGAGGCGCTCCCAGGGGTCCTCGGCGAGGAAGCGGAGCGCCACGTCGTAGGTGGCGCCGCCCCAGCACTCCAGGGAGAGGAGTTCGGGCAGGGTGCGGGCGACGACCGGGGCGACGGCGAGGAGGTCCTTGGTGCGCACGCGGGTGGCGAGCAGGGACTGGTGGGCGTCGCGGAAGGTGGTGTCGGTGATGCCGACGGTGGGCGACTCGCGCAGTCGGCGGGCGAAGCCCTCGGGGCCGAGTTCGACCAGCCGCTGGCGGGACCCGGCCGGGGGCTCGCCGTCGGGCAGCGGGGGCAGCTTGGTGGTCGACTCGATGAGGTGGGGGCGCTCGCCGTGCGGCTTGTTGACGGTGACGTCGGCCAGGTAGGTGAGCAGCTTGGTGCCGCGGTCGGCGGAGGAGCGGGCGGTGAGCAGGTGCGGGCGCTGCTCGATGAACGACGTGGTGATCCGGCCCGCCTGGAAGTCCGGGTCGTCGAGGACCGCCTGCAGGAAGGGGATGTTGGTGGCGACACCGCGGATGCGGAACTCGGCGACGGCACGCCGGGCGCGGCCGATGGCGGCCTTGAAGTCCCGGCCCCGGCAGGTGAGCTTGACCAGCATCGAGTCGAAGTGCGCGCTGATCTCCGTGCCCGCGTGGGTGGTGCCGCCGTCGAGGCGGATGCCGGAGCCGCCCGGGGAGCGGTAGGCGCTGATGCGGCCGGTGTCGGGGCGGAAGCCGTTGGCGGGGTCCTCGGTGGTGATACGGCACTGGAGGGCGGCGCCGTGCAGCTTCACCGTCTCCTGGGAGAGGCCCAGGTCGGCGAGGGTCTCGCCGGAGGCGATGCGCATCTGGGCCTGGACCAGGTCGACGTCGGTGACCTCCTCGGTGACCGTGTGCTCGACCTGGATGCGCGGGTTCATCTCGATGAAGACGTGGTTGCCGCTGCGGTCGAGGAGGAACTCGACGGTGCCGGCGTTGCGGTAGCCGATCTCGCGGGCGAAGCGGACCGCGTCGGCACAGATGCGGTCGCGCAGCTCCGGGTCGAGGTTGGGCGCGGGGGCCAGCTCGATGACCTTCTGGTGGCGGCGCTGGAGCGAGCAGTCCCGCTCGAAGAGGTGGATGACGTTGCCCTCGCCGTCGGCGAGGATCTGCACCTCGATGTGGCGGGGGTCGACGACGGCCTTCTCCAGGAAGACGGTCGGGTCGCCGAACGCGGAGGCCGCCTCCCGGGAGGCCTGCTCGATGGACTCGCGCAGCGCGGCGGGGTCCTCGACCCGGCGCATGCCGCGGCCGCCGCCGCCGGCGACGGCCTTCACGAACACCGGGAAGCCGATCTCGTCGGCGGCGCGGACGAGTTCGTCGATGTCGTTGGAGGGCTGGGAGGAGCCGAGCACCGGTACGCCGGCGGCGCGGGCGGCGGCGACCGCGCGGGCCTTGTTGCCGGTCAGCTCCAGGGTCTGGGCGCTGGGCCCGACGAAGGTGATGCCCGCTTCCTCGCAGGCGCGGGCGAGTTCGGGGTTCTCGGAGAGGAACCCGTAGCCGGGGTAGACGGCGTCGGCCCCGGCCCGGCGGGCGGCGCGCACGATCTCCTCGACGGACAGGTAGGCGCGCACCGGGTGCCCGGGTTCCCCGATCTCGTAGGCCTCGTCGGCCTTCAGCCGGTGCAGCGAGTTGCGGTCCTCGTGCGGGAACACGGCGACCGTGCGCGCACCCAATTCATAGCCCGCGCGGAATGCGCGGATGGCGATCTCTCCACGGTTGGCGACCAGCACCTTGCGGAACATCCCTGGATCCCTTCAGCCTGCCGGCGACGAACACCATGGTGTCAGCAGCGCCCGTCCGTAGCTCGCCGCAACATTAGGGGTTGCCCGAACCGGCTGAAGTGCGAAAACCATCACATTGACGTCGTTGAGCACTTGGGCGGGTCGGCCGCGTGACATATGGGGTTTCGGGGGAAGCCGGGAGGGTCGGGAAGTCCTCAGGGCAGCCGGAAGGACGGCACGGGGTGGCGCGGTGGGCCCGGGCGGGGCAGCGGCGGGTCCGACCGGGGCGGCGACGGTGTGGCGTCCAGGCGTTCCATGAGGCGGGCGGGGAGCGGCAGTCGGCGGCCGTGCAGCAGGCCGAGGACGATCGCGGAGGCCACGGCGATCAGGTGCTCGCGGCCGGCGAGGTTCGGTACCGCGACGGACTCCCAGACCATCGAGCCGCCGGTGAGGGTGAAGACGACGGGGGCACGCCGGACCACCGCCAGGTAGGTGAAGAGGCCCACCACGGCGGCGGACGGCCCCGTGTCGAGGATCCGGCCGACCTCCGGGGGCAGGCCGAAGCCCCACCAGCCGGGGCCGAGCGCGACCATCACCCGCGCGGTCATCGTCCCGGCGAGGGTGGTGAGGTACGCGACGGCGAGGGTGCGGCCGCGGCCGAGGGTGAGTTCGGCGAGCGCGAAGGCGAGGAAGAGCTGGGTGATGCCGGCCCAGACCGGCAGGTCGAGCGCCGGGACGTAGAGCGACACCGGGGTGCGCAGCAGGGAGAGCCACAGGGGCAGGTCGGCGGTGACGCCGCCGAGGTGCCACACCATCCTTCTGCCGAAGGGGTGCTGGGCGACGGCGTGGAAGAAGATGACGCCTAACGCGGCCACGAACGCCAGCACGAGCCCGGAGAGTCCGCGCCGCACCAGCTGCCGTACCGGCTCCACCACGATCGCGTGCCATTCGTCGCGCAGTGTGCGCCGCACGAAGCGGACCGCCCGCGCGGCCACCCGGCTCCAGTCGCCTTCCATGAAAGGCATCGCCCCCATCGACACCGCCCCCGTCATCGGCCTGCGCCCCCCAAGAGGTTCTCCGCGCCCAAGCCGTTCCACGCGCCATCGTATAGACGTTTGGATCATTTGCGACGATGCGGGAGCTACGGCCGGTCGGACAGCGACGTCGGATTTATCACCCGTCCACGGCTGAACCCGCTCGGCCGTGTTCGCGTCCCCCTCACGGGTGTCCCGGCAGAGGATCAGTCATCCGGAACGGGGTCGCGGAGTTGTGCGCGGCAACGGTCCCGCACCGCGACAGCGCCGCGGTGAACCTGTTGCTGGAGCAACCGGGCGGGACCGGTGCACCGGAGCTCGACTCGGCGGAATCCGGACGGGTCACCGACACGGTCGGCGTCAGAACCGGAACGGGCGGCCATGACACCGCCAACGATGTCTCGGTCGCCGCCCTCTCCACTCACGCCGATGGCGCCGCCGAGGCCGGCTATCCCCTGGTCAGAGCGACCGCGACGGTGGTGGCGGACGTCTCCGGACGCCGCGTTGAACAAGATCGTTCACAGTCGGGACACAGCAAGTCGCCTTCTCCGTAGCCGGTTTTCTGCAATGAGACCGGAACCGTTCTGTTTCGATCACGAACTCTCGTATAGTGACGCGCAGTTTCAGCACCGAGCGTCACAACTCCTTTACCGGACACACATCCCTACCTGCTCCGAGGACCTGACCGGACCGATGACCGCGCCCATGCATCCCGGCGATCGCCCTTCCCTCCGAACGCTCCTTCCGGCCTTCGCGCTGACCGGCGTGGTGTCGGGCCTCGCGGTCTTCGCCGCGGTGACCGCCGCGCCGGCCTCGGTACGCACCCCCCTCGCCCTCGGCGCGAGCGCCGCCGCGCTGCTGCTGTGCGCGTCGGTGGCCTGGGCCGCGCACGCGGCACGAGCCGCCCGCGGCGCCCGGCGCCGGCTGGAGGCGGTGAGTCAGGACATCGGCCGACTGCTCCAGCAGCAGGCCCGGACCACCGAGGAGGCCCGCCAGGAGCAGCAGCGGCTGATCGACGAACTGGCCCAGCAGCGCAGCGAGTTCGCCGACTCCTTCGAGCAGGAGCGGGCGCGGATCCACCAGGACAGCGGCCAGGAACTGGACTGGTACCAGCAGGAGCACGCCCGGCTCACCGACGAACTGGAGCGGGCCTCCCGGGAACGGGCCGCCGCGATCGCCGCCGCAGGCAACGCGGCCGGGCGGATGCAGGCCCTCGCCACCGCCACCCTCGCCGACCTGCGGGCCATGGAGGACCGGCACACCGACGAGGACGTGCTCGCCGACCTGCTGCACCTCGACCACCGCACGGCCCAGGCGGGCCGGCTCGCCGACTCCATCGCCGTGCTCACCGGAGCGCGTTCCGGCCGCCGCTGGGCGCGTCCGATCGCCATGGAGTCCATCCTGCGCGGCGCGATGGGACGCATCAGCGGCTACCGGCGGGTGCGGGTGCACTCGGTGAGCGAGACGGCCGTCGCCGGGCACGCCGCCGAGGGGGTCATGCACGCGCTGGCCGAACTCCTCGACAACGCGGCCAACTTCTCGCCCCCCACGGCCGAGGTCCATGTGTACGTGGAGGAGGTGCCGGCCGGGGTCATCGTGTCCGTGGAGGACAGCGGGCTGGTGATGGGCGATGTGCAGCTGCGTCGCGCCGAGCGGGCGGTCACCGGTGACAGCACCGAGCTGGGCGGCCTCTCCGGCACCCGGCTCGGGCTCGCGGTGGTGGGCCGGCTGGCCCGCAAGCACGGCCTGAAGGTGTCGTTCCGGCCGTCGGCGCGCGGTGGCACCGGGGTGCTGATGCTGGTCCCGCAGGACCTGCTGACCCGCCCGGTCGCCGACGAGCCCGCGGCGGCGAAGGAGACGGAGCAGGCCGCACCGGTACCGGCCCCGCTCGACCCCGTACCCGTGCACGAGTCCGCCGAGCCGGACGAGGACGATGAAGGGCCCACCGGGCTGCCCAGGCGGCGCCGTGGCCGGACCCTCGCCGAGGCCGAGCGCCGGTCGGCGCCGCAGCCCGCGGAGCCGCGCCCCGCGCCCGGCGCCGCGGACGCCCAGGTCCGTGCCGCCCGCTTCAACAGCTTCCGGCAGGCCGTCCGCCCGGCCGCGCCCGACAGCGCGGAGCCCCTCGCGGAGCCCTTCACCGAGACCTCCGCCGACGCCTCGGGCCCGGCCGTCGAAGCAGCGCCGTACGCGCCCACCCCCGTACACGACCCGGTCCCCGCGCCCCAGCCGGAGTCCGAGCCCGAGCACACCTCCCACCCGCACGCGTACCCGGAAGGCGACACCACTTCATGACCGGCAGGACCACCGCCGACGACAAGCTCACCTGGCTCATCGAGGGCCTCCTGGAGCGCACCCCCGGCGCGCGGCACGCCCTGGTGCTCTCCCGCGACGGGCTGAAGCTCTGCCGTACCCCGGAGCTCTCCGTCGACCAGGCCGACCAGCTCGCGGCGATCGCCGCCGGCATCCAGTCGCTGTCGCACGGGGCGTCCGTCGAGTTCGGCGACGGCAGCGGCGGCGTGCGGTCGGCGATGACCGAGTTCTACGGGGGCGTGCTGTTCATCGTGGAGGCCGGCGAGGGCGCCCACCTGGCCGTGGTGACCAGCGAGGACGCCGAACCCGGGCTGGTCGGGCACAACATGAGCGAACTGGTCGAGCAGCTCGGCGAACACCTGACCGCGCAGCCCCGCACGTCATGAGCCGCCCCGGCAGGGACGACGCGCCCGACCGTCTGTACACCATCACCGGCGGCCGCAGCAGCACCGGTCCCGACAGCCCCTTCGACCTGGTCACCCTGGTCGTCGCGGAGTCGGAACCGGCGGTCGGCATGCAGTCGGAGCACGCGGCGATCCTGCGCCTGGCCGAGTTCCCGACCTCCGTGGTGGAGATCGCCGCGGAGCTGAAGCTGCCGGTGAGCATCACCAAGGTCCTGCTGTGCGACCTGCAGGCGGCCGGCCGGGTCAGCGCCCGCCATCCCTACCGGCCGGCCATCACCGACCCCGACATCCTGGAGCAGGTGCTCGTTGGACTCCGCAATCTCTGACGTGCGCACCCCGTTGGGTGCCTCCGCCGACAACGGCTTCAAGATCGTGGTCGTGGGCGGCTTCGGCGTCGGCAAGACCACCCTGGTCCGCTCGGTCAGCGAGATACGTCCCCTCAACACCGAGGAGACGATGACCCAGGCCGGCGAGGAGGTCGACGACATCCGGGAGGTGCGCGGCAAGTCCGCGACCACCGTCGCCTTCGACTTCGGCCGGATCACCCTGGACGCCCGCAACGTGCTGTACCTGTTCGGGGCGCCGGGCCAGGAGCGGTTCTGGTTCCTGTGGGACCGGCTGTTCTCCGGCACCCTCGGCGCGGTCGTCCTCGTCGACACCCGGCGGATCGGCGACTCCTGGTACGCCATCGACCGGCTGGAGAAGCACGGCACACCGTTCATCGTGGCCTGCAACCACTTCGGCGGGCCCGTGCACAGCCCCGAGGACGTCCGGCACGCCCTCGACCTGGATCCGCACGTCCCGCTGGTCGACTGCGACGCCCGCTCCCGGGAGTCCGGCAAGCAGGTGCTGATCACGCTCGTCCAGCACGTCAAGAACCGGTACGCCGGCCCGTCCGCACCGGCGGACCTGCCCCGACAGGAGTTCGTGTGACCCCCGATGCCGTGCCGCTCGGCGGCCCCCGGTTCCAGACCGAACCGGCGCGTCTGTACCGCGAGATGCGGCGCGACCACGGCGCCGTCACCCCCGTCGTGCTCGACGGTGACGTGCCCGCCTGGCTGGTCGTCGGCTACCGCGAACTGCACCAGGTGACCGGGGACCCGGTGCTGTTCAGCCGGGACTCGGACCTGTGGAACCAGTGGGACATGATCCCCGACGACTGGCCGCTGCTGCCGATGATCGGCCGCAAGCAGCCGTCGATCCTCTACACCGTCGGCGAACGGCACCGCGAACGGGCCGGCATGATCAGCGACGCGCTGGAGGCCGTCGACCCGTTCGAACTGCGCGGCCACGCCGAGCGGTTCGCGGACGAGCTGATCGACGGGCTGTGCACCAGCGGCGAGGCGGACCTGATCGGCCAGTACGCGATGCTGCTGCCGGTGCGGGTCCTCGCACGGCTGTACGGCTTCTCCGACGAGGAGGGCCCCGGCCTGGTCACCGCGCTCAACGACATGATCGACGGGCGTGAGCGGGCGCTCGCCGGGCAGATGCATCTGGCCACGTCGATGGCGCAGTTGCTGGCCGACCGGAAGGCGGACCCGGCCGACGACGTGGTGTCGCGGATGCTCCAGGACAAGAGCGGGTTCACCGACGAAGAGATCATGCAGGACCTGATGGTCATGATGGCGGCCGGGCACCAGCCGACCGCCGACTGGATCGGCAACTCGCTGCGCCTCATGCTCACCGACGACCGGTTCGCCGCCTCCCTGTTCGGCGGCCGCAACAGTGTCGCCGAGGCGATGAACGAGGTGCTCTGGGAGGACACCCCCAGCCAGAACATCGCGGGCCGCTGGGCCTCCCGCGACACCCAGCTGGGCGGCCGCCGGATCCGCGCCGGCGACCTGCTGATCCTCGGCCTGCAGGGCGCCAACTCCGACCCGCAGGTCCGCACCGACGCCTCCGCGCTGACCGGCGGCAACAACGCGCACTTCTCGTTCGGGCACGGCGAGCACCGCTGCCCGTTCCCGGCCCAGGAGGTCGCCGAGGTGGTCGCCCGGACCGGCATCGAGGTCGTCCTCGACCGGCTCCCGGACATCGACCTGGCGGTCCCGGCGGAGTCCCTCACCCGTCGGCCCTCGCCCTGGCTGCGGGGGCTGACCGAACTGCCCGTCCGGTTCACGCCCGTACCCACCCTCTGATCCGCACCTCGCACCGACAGACAGGCGCAGCACACCGAATGGCGCAGTTACCCGACCCTGCCCTGGGAGGCATGCCACGATGACGACCGGTACCGAACAAGCCCGGATCGCCCTCGACCCGTTCGTCACCGACCTCGAAGGCGAGAGCGCGCGGCTGCGCGCCGCCGGTCCGCTCGCGGCCGTGGAACTGCCCGGCGGGGTTCCCGTCTGGGCCGTCACGCACCATGCCGAGGCCAAGGCGCTGCTCAACGACCCGCGCCTGGTCAAGGACATCAACGTGTGGGGTGCCTGGCAGCGCGGGGAGATCGCGCCGGACTGGCCGCTGATCGGCCTCGCCAACCCCGGCCGTTCGATGCTGACCGTGGACGGCGCCGACCATCGCAGGATGCGCACGCTGGTCGCGCAGGCGCTCACCCCGCGCCGGGTGGAGCAGATGCGGGAGCGGATCGAGAAGCTCACCCAGGACCTGCTCGACGGGCTCCCGGCGGACGCGGAGACGGTCGATCTCAAGGCGGCCTTCGCCTACCCGCTGCCGATGTTCGTGGTCGCCGACCTGATGGGCATCGACGAGGCCGAACTGCCCCGGCTGAAGGTGCTGTTCGAGAAGTTCTTCTCGACGCAGACCCCGCCCGCGGAGGTCATAGCGACCCTCACCGAGCTGGCGGGGATCATGGCGGCGACGGTCGCCGCCAAGCGGGCCGAGCCCGGCGACGACCTCACCAGCGCGCTGATCCTGGCCTCCGAGGACGGCGACCACCTCACCGACGCGGAGATCGTCTCCACCCTCCAGCTGATGGTGGCGGCCGGGCACGAGACGACGATCTCCCTGATCGTCAACGCGGTGGTCAACCTCTCCACCCACCCCGGCCAGCGCGCCAAGGTGCTCTCCGGGGAGGTGGACTGGTCGGCGGTGGTCGAGGAGACCCTGCGCTGGTCCACCCCGACCTCGCACGTCCTGATCCGGTTCGCCACCGAGGACGTGCCGGTCGGCGACAAGGTGCTCCCGGCGGGCGACGCGCTGATCGTGTCGTACGCCGCGATCGGCCGCGACGAGAACGCGCACGGGCCGAGCGCCGGGGAGTTCGACGTCACCCGGGAGACGCAGAACCGGCACATCTCCTTCGGGCACGGCCCGCACGTCTGCCCGGGTGCGGCGCTCTCCCGCCTGGAGGCGGGCGTCGCGCTGCCCGCGCTGTACGACCGCTTCCCCGGCCTCGACCTCGCGGTACCGGCGTCCGAGCTGCGCAACAAGCCGGTGGTCACCCAGAACGACCTGTTCGAGCTGCCCGTCCGGCTGAACACCTGAGCACTCCGCTTTGAAGTGCCGCGATGTGCCGTCTGCCGACTGCGGTGCCGTCGTGGCTGGTCGCGCAGTTCCCCGCGCCCCCTTCGGGGCGCCTCCGCCGGACCCGCTCAGTGCGTGTGCACGGAGTACGACTTGGCTCCCGTGCCGGCCAGTCGGCCGCCGTCGACGATCAGGTATTCGTCGCGGATCGGCCGGCCGGCCAGCCAGGACTCCAGGATCTCCCGGGTGCCGGCCGCGTAGCGGGCCTGCGCGGAGAGGCTGGAGCCGGAGATGTGCGGGGTCATCCCCTGGTGCGGCATGGTGCGCCAGGGGTGGTCGGCGGGCGCGGGCTGCGGGTACCAGACGTCGCCCGCGTAGCCGGCCAGCTGTCCGCCGCGCAGCGCCCGGTCGACGGCGTCCCGGTCGACGATCAGGGCCCGGGCGGTGTTGATGAGATAGGCGCCGCGCTTCATGCTGCCCAGCAGCTCGTCGCCGAACAGGCCCTCGGTCTCCGGGTGCAGGGGCGCGTTGATGGTGACGACGTCGCAGTGCGGGGCCATGGCGGCCGCGCTCTCGTGGAAGGTCAGGTTCAGCTCGCGCTCGACGGACTCGGGCAGCCGGGTCCGGTCGGTGTAGTGCAGCTTCACGTCGAAGGGCGCGAGCCGGCGCAGCACCGCGAGCCCGATCCGGCCGGCCGCGACGGTCCCGACGTGCATGCCCTCCAGGTCGTAGGACCGGCTCACGCAGTCGGCGATGTTCCAGCCACCGTCGAGCACCACCTGGTGCGAGGGCAGGTAGTTGCGGACCAGCCCCAGGATCATCATCACCACGTGCTCGGCGACGCTGATGCTGTTGCAGTACGTCACCTCGGCGACCGTCACGCCGTGCGCGATCGCGGCGTCCAGGTCGACGTGGTCGGAGCCGATGCCGGCGGTGACCGCCAGCTTGAGGTTCGGCGCGGCGGCGATGCGCTCGGGGGTCAGGTACGCCGGCCAGAACGGCTGCGAGATCACGACGTCCGCGTCGGCCAGCTCACGGTCGAAGACCGAGCCCGCGCCGTCCTTGTCGGAGGTGACGACGAGGGTGTGGCCGGCTTTCTCCAGGAAGGAGCGCAGGCCGAGTTCGCCCGAGACGCTGCCCAGCAGGTGGCCGGGGGTGAAGTCGACCGCCTCGGGGGTCGGGGTGGTCTGGCCGCCCGGATAGTGGTCGATGACGGGGATGTCGTCGCGGGCGTAGCTCTTCGGGTATCCGTCGGTCGGGTCGTCGTACAGGACGCAGAGCACCTTGGCCATGGTGGCGGCTCCTCAACTCCGTTGCGGATGGGCGCCCTTCACGATCCTCGGAGACAACTGCGCAGGTCAAAGCGAATGTTGCTATGCCTTGATAGCCCGCTTCTATCATGGGGCGCGGCCGTCCAGGACCGCGTGCAGCCGGCTGTCGAGGGCGTCTCTCAGGCCCGCTTCCCGGGCGACCTTCACCAGGGCGCGGGCGAGCACGGACTGGGGTTCGCTGCGGGCGACGACGAGTCCGACCCGGGGGCCGTGGGCCGGGCCCTCCAGCGGGACGACGCGCATGCCCTCCGGTACGCCGAACATGTGCAGCCAGGCGTGCGAGATCACGCTGGACCAGCGGCCGCCGGGGAGGTGGGCGTACAGCCCGGCCACGCTGTCCGACTCGATCGCCGGGACGGGGGCGGCGCCGTCGGCGGCGAAGCAGTCGTCGATGATCCGCCGGTTGCGCATCCGCTGCCCGAGCAGGCACAGCGGGAGGGCGGCGGCCTCGGACCAGGTGGCCGTGACCGCGTCCCCGAGGGGGCCGCCGACCGGGGTGAGCAGGACGTACCGCTCCTCGTAGAGCGGGAAGCGGCGGACGTGGCGCAGTTCGTCGTCGTCCAGGTAGGTCATGGCCGCGTCCAGCTCGAACTCGGCGAGGCCGCGCCGGATGTCCGCGGACGACAGGGACTCCATGGCCACCCGGGCGTGCGGATGCCGGTCGCAGAAGGGGCCGGTGAGGAGCGAGGCGACGGGGACGGCGGTGGGGACGATGCCGAGGCGCAGGGTGCCGGTGAGGCCGTCCCGCAGCGCCGACAGCTCCTGGCGGAGCGCGTCGCCCTCGGCGAGGATGCGGTGCGCCCACGCGAGGACGACCTCGCCTTCGGGGGTCAGGCCCTCGTAGCGGCGGCCGCGACGCACGATCGGCACCGCCAGTTCGTGTTCGAGCCGCCGTATCGCGGCGGACAGCGAGGGCTGCGAGACGTGGCAGGCGGCGGCCGCCCGGCCGAAGTGCCGTTCCCGGGCGAGCGCGACGAGGTATTCGAGCTGGCGCAGCAGCATGCGGCCTCCGCGGGCGGGCTCGGCGACGGGTTCTGGTACGGCTCCGGGTCCAGGTGTACCGGATCGGCGCCGCCCGTTTGACTTCGAGTGCTCTTCAAGTCGTAGCGTCCATGAGGAGAACGCGTCAGCGGGAAAGGCTGGGAGTCACATGCGACAGCGCAATCTGCGGGATCTTCAGGTGAGCAGCATCGGCCTCGGGTGCATGGGCATGTCCGCCTTCTACGGCACCGCCGACGAGGACGAGGGCGTGCGGACCATCCACCGCGCGCTGGAACTCGGTGTCACCTTCCTCGACACCGCGCAGCTCTACGGGCCGCTCACCAACGAGTCGCTCGTCGGCGAGGCGGTCCGGGGGCACCGGGACGAGTACGTGATCGCCACCAAGTTCAACTACCGGATGGACCACGCCGTGCCCGGCGACATGAGCAGCATCGGCCCGCAGGACGGCTCGGCCGAGCACGTCCGCAGCTCGGTGCACGGCTCGCTGCAGCGCCTGGGCACCGACTACATCGACCTCTACTACCAGCACCGCGTCGACCCGAACGTGCCGATCGAGGAGACCGTCGGCGCGCTGGGCGAACTGGTCGCCGAGGGCAAGGTGCGGCACATCGGGCTGAGCGAGGCCGGTCCCGAGACGATCCGGCGGGCCCACGCGGTCCACCCGGTCACGGCCGTGCAGACCGAGTACTCGCTGTGGTCGCGCGACCCCGAGGACGGGGTGCTGCCGACCTGCCGGGAGCTGGGCATCGGGTTCGTCCCGTACTCGCCGCTGGGCCGCGGCTTCCTCGCCGGCCGGTTCTCCTCCCCGGACGACCTCGACGCGAACGACTGGCGCCGCACCGGTCCCCGCTTCACCGGCGACAACCTCGACGCGAACCTGCGGCTGGCCGCCAAGGTGAAGGAGATCGCCGCCGAGAAGGACGTCACCCCGGCGCAGCTGGCCCTCGCCTGGGTGCTGGCGCAGGGCGACGGCATCGTGCCGATCCCGGGCACCAAGCGCGTCGGCTACCTGGAGCAGAACGCGGGCGCCGTCGACGTCGAGCTGACCAAGGAGGACCTGGCCCGTATCGAGGCCGAGGTGCCCCGGGCGGCGGGCGAGCGCTACGACGAGGCCGGGATGCGCTCCGTGGACCTCTAGGGTGCCCTCCGGCGCGCGGTGGCCGGTCCCCCGGCCGTGGCGCACGCTGGTGGCATGGGCAAGCTGCAGAGCTGTGCGACGGGGCTGCGGCGCTCGTGGCAGTCGTCGCACGCGCTGCTGCTGCTCCCGATCATCCTCATCCTGGTGATCACGGTGGCGGACCTCCGCACGCCGAAGGACATCCATCTGGGCCCCGCCCTGGTCATCGCCCCGGCGCTCACCCCGTCGTTCGCCGGTCCCCGGTCGACCGCGCTGGTCGGGGCGCTGGCGGTGGCCGCCCAGGTGGTGATCGCCGTGTTCCACGGCGGTCTGACCACCGCCAACCACATCGTGCAGATCGTCACCCTGACGCTGCTCTCGGTGATGGTGGTGATCTACAGCGCGGTCCGCGAGCGGCGCCGTGCCCAGCTGGCCCAGGTGCGCACGGTCGCGGAGGCGGCGCAGCACGTCCTGATGTGGCCGCTGCCCGAGCACATCGGCCCGCTGCGGATCGCCTCGCTGTACCTGGCCGCCGAGGACGAGGCGCAGATCGGCGGTGACCTGTACGCGGCCACCCGCTGCGACGGCGAGGTCCGGGTCATGATCGGCGACGTGCGGGGCAAGGGGCTGTCCGCGATCGGCGAGGCGGCCCTGCTGCTCGGCGCCTTCCGGGAGTCCGCGCACCGGCACGTCACGCTGCCGGACCTGGCCGCCGCCCTGGAGCAGAGTGTGCAGCGGTACGCGGCGGACCTGGAGCCCCCGGAGGAGGCGGGCGAGCGGTTCGCCACCGCGCTGCTGGTCGAGATCCCCGACGAGGACCCGGTCACCCGGATGACCAGCTCCGGCCATCCGCCGCCGCTGCTGCTGAGCCCGGGGCACGCGGTCACCGTGCCGAGCCTGCACCCGTCGCCGCCGCTCGGCGTACCCGAGGCGGGCGGCGCCGAGCACACCCTGGACGTGTTCTCCTTCGAGCCCGGTGACACCCTGCTGCTCTACACCGACGGTGTCGTAGAGGCCCGGGACGCGCAGGGCCGCTTCTACCCGCTCGCCGAGCGGGTGGCGCAGTGGACCGACGCCGCTCCGGAGGCGCTGATGCATCACATCCGGCGCGACCTGCTGGCGCACGCCGGCGGCCACCTCGGCGACGACGCGGCTCTGATCGCCCTGCAGCGCACCCCGACCGTGCACCACCGTCACCACCACGGCATCCTCGGCCACGGCTCGGCCCACGACTCCGCCCGGGCGTAGCGGGCCCCGGGCCCCGGGCCTCGGAACGCGGCCTCAGAACTCCGTGGTCTGCGACTGCAGGTACGTCTTCAGGAAGGCGAGTTTGGCGTCGCTGTCGGCCACCGCGAGCGTGCCGAAGTTCGCGCCGAGCTCCATGGTCTGCGGGGTGTCGGTGGCGAGGGCGGGCCAGTTGGCCAGGGAGGACCCGTTCGGGTCGCCGCCTGCCGCGAAGCGGGCGACGTAGGAGGCGGTGGTGTCGGCGATGTCGTAGTCCTTGGAGGTCCAGGGGCGGTCGGTGTTGTAGAGGTAGCCGAGCAGGTAGTAGACGTCGGAGCCCTCGAAGGCGCCGGTCGCGCCGGTGCCGACGACCGGGTTCGTGTCGTCGTACCCGGGCGGGACGCGGGTCCAGAAGTAGGTGTGCACGGCGCTGGAGTTGGCGGCCGTGTCCTTGAACTGGGTCGCCCACAGGAAGGCGGAGACGCGTTCCTCGTCCCGGGCGTAGGCGCTGTACTGCTGGGCGGCCGCCGTGTCGCTGTCCGCCGGGTACAGGCCGAGGAAGGTGTCCGCGAGACCCAGCGGGCCGAACTCGGACCGGGCGTAGGCCTTGAACGCGTCGAGCGTCAGCTTCAGGTCGGGCGAGGCGCCGTTCGCGTCCTTGCAGACACCGGTGAGGACGGGCACGTCGGTCTCGGCGCAGGCCTTCAGTACGGCGGTGTAGCTGTCGGGCAGGACGTATCCGTCGAGGACGTGGCCGAAGTCGGCGGTGGTGTCGGCGGCGGCCAGGGTGACGATGTCGTCGGCGTCCAGCGCGCGCAGGGCCGCGAGATCGGCGGCGCCCGACCGGGCGGCGAAGTCGGTGCCGTCGGCCTCGGCGTCGGCGAGGCTCCGGTAGCGGCCGGTGCCCCGGGCGAGTCCCGGGTCCTTCGTGTACCGCACGCCCGAGGAGAGCAGCGCGCGGTGGTAGAGGCCCTTGGCGCGCCGGGACGCGAGCAGGATGTTCACGATGGAGGCGCCCTGTGCCCAGCCCGCCAGGGTGACCCGGTCCGGATCGCCGCCGAAGGCGCCGATGTTGCGCTGGACCCATTCCAGCGCGGCGACGACGTCCAGGATCCCCCAGTTGCCGGAGCCGTCGTACACGGACTCGGCGGTCAGCTCGGGGTGGGCGAGACCGCCGAGCGGGCCGACCCGGTGGTCGAGGGTCACCACGACCACGCCCTTGGACGCCAGCAGGGAGCCGTTGTAGATCTCCTGGCCCGACCACAGGGCCTGCTCGCCGCCGTACAGCCAGACGAGGACGGGGCGGCTGTTCCCCGAACCGGTGGCCGACGTCCAGATGTTGAGGTTCAGGCAGTCCTCGCCCAGCTCGGGCACCTGGTCGGCCGGGATGCCCGTGACGGGCTGCGGGCAGGCAGGGCCCCAGGAGTCGGCGGCCCGGACCCCGCTCCAGGAGGGGGCCGGCTGCGGCGGGCGCCAGCGGTTGGCGCCCGCGGTGGTGTCGGCGTACGGGATGCCCTTGTAGACGGTGACGCCCCGCAGGCTGCCCTGGACTCCGGTGACCTGGCCGGACTCCGTTGAAATCACCGTGGCGGCCGCGGTCTTCGCCTCGGCCGGTGTGGCCAGCGTGCCGAGGAGTCCGGCCGCGGCTGCGGCGCCGAGGAAGCCGCGCCGGTTCAGCCGGGCGGAGGGCATGTCTGTGTCGCTCACTGGGGGTTCCCTTTCGGGCGGTGGGGGGGCGGACGAACCGACGAGCAGCCTGACCACCGACGGAGCGCACGGCAACCGCAACCGGGGGACTCACAGCAGGTCAACAGCGTCTGACAGCAAGGCAGTTGGGCCGTCTGTTCAATTGTCTTTGGGTCAAAGTTAAGTCGTAAGGGTGGTCACCGGCCGGAGCCGACTGCCAGACTCCGCATCGCCTTTCACCGACAGGGAGCCCACATGCCCGACCTGCAGTCCCCCACCCGCAGACGGCCGCTGCGCAAGGCCCTCGCCGCTGCCCTCGGCGCGCTCGCGCTGGTCGTCGCCGTGCCCGCCACCGCGCACGCCGACGTCCTGACCCTGCTGCCGCAGAACGCCGACGGCCTGGAGCAGACGTTCTCCCCGGCCTACGACTACGACGGCGACGGCTGCTACACCACCGCCGCGATCGGCGCCGACGGCACTATCAACCCCGGTCTCTCGCTCGGCGGTGACGTCAACGGCCACTGCCACGACTACGCGCAGCTCGCCAACGCCAACACCTACTCGCGCGAGAAGTGCAACAACGGCTGGTGCGCGGTGATGTACGCCAGCTACTTCGAGAAGGACCAGGCGACGTACGGGCCGCTGGCCATCGGTCACCGGCACGACTGGGAACACGTCATCGTGTGGATCCAGAACAACCAGGTGCAGTACGTCTCGGTGTCGCAGCACAGCAGCTACCAGGTGGCGGCCGCCTCGGCGATCCGGTTCGACGGCACCCACCCGAAGATCGTGTACCACAAGGACGGCCTGTCCACCCACGACTTCCGGTTCGCCAACTCCAACGACGACCCGCCGGAGAACGTGACCGGCGGCTGGTTCTTCCCGCGGCTGGTGGGCTGGGACGGCTACCCGGCGGGCTACCGCGACAAGTTGATGAACGCGGACTTCGGCGACGCCACCATCAAGATCAAGGACGGCTCGTTCAACGCCAACCTGGGGTACTCCATGCCGTCCGGGATCTCGTTCGACCCGAACGCCTGAGCCGGCCTGCTGGAACGACCGTGCCGGGGCCGGGAAGGTGAGCCGGGCCCCGGCACGGAGTCATGTCACGGCTTGCGGGCGACCGCTCCGTACATCGCGATGTCCTCGTCGCGGATGCCCTGTTCGCCGGTGCCGTCCGGGTGCCACTTGTGCACCTGGACGATGCCCGGCTCCACCAGCTCCAGGCCGTCGAAGAACGCGTGGGCCTCGTCGATGGTGCGCAGCCGCATCGGCATGTTGCGGGCCGCGTACTCGCGGGCGACCCGGCCCACCTCGTCGGGCGCGAACTCGGCGGTGCCGATGGACATCGCCAGGTAGCTGCCCGACGGCAGCGGTTCGAGCAGCCGCCGGACGACGCCCACCGCGTCGTCCGCGTCGAGCATGAAGTGGACGATGGCGATCACCGTGAGCGCGACCGGCTTGTCCAGGTCGAGGGTCTCGCGCAGCTCGGGGGCCTCGTAGAGGTCCGTCAGGTCGCGGAAGTCCGCCTCGATGTACGCCGTCCGGCCCTCCGGCGTGCTGGAGAGCAGGCCCTGGGACAGGGTGAGGACGATGGGGTCGTTGTCCACGTAGACGACCCGGGAGTCGGGGGACACCGCCTGGGCTATCTCGTGGAGGTTCGGGGAGGTGGGGATGCCGGTCCCGACGTCCAGGAACTGGCGCATCCCCGCCTCCTCGGCGAGCCAGCGCACGGCGCGGTTCATCCAGTCGCGGTTGGCGCGCATGTGGATCGGGAGCGCGGGCCACTCCCGGGACATCGCGTCACCCGCCTCCTGGTCGGCGGGGTAGTAGTCCTTGCCGCCCAGGATGTAGTCGTAGATCCGCGCGGAGTGCGCGTTCTCGGTGTCGATGCGGTCGGCCGGCCATCCGTTGTCGGGCAACGCCGTGTCTCCCATTCAGGTGAGGGATGCGGGGGTGTTCGGTGGGCTGCGGGTGGTGCGTCAGGTGTGGGGGGTTGGTTGAACGATCAGCTATAGCAAGGAAGTTCCGGGAAATCCGATCACATCAGGAAGTCGGCGTCACCCGCCTTCACTCCGGACAGGAAACTCGTCATCTCACGGGGCGTGAAGACCAGCGCCGGACCGTCGGGGTCGGTCGACTGGCGTACCGCGACCCGGCCGTCGGCGAGCTTCTTCACTTCCACGCAGGCGCCGCCGGCGTCGTCGCTCCACGGCTTGGACCAGCCGCGCGCGCCGAGTTGCCGGGACGGAATGCCGTTGTGTATGGGGTGGTGCACGTCAGAGCTCCTTGCGAATCGCACCGAGGAAGGCCTCGGTCTTTCTGGCGGGCGCTGCCTGCGCGCCCAACCGGTCCAGGGCCTCGCGATAGACCACGACGTCGTCGCTCTTGTCCAGGTAGACGGCGCCCACCAGGCCGTTGAGATAGACGATGTCGGGCAGTTCGGGGGCCCGGAACCGGAAGAGGTGGTACGCACCCGCGCGCATGGCGGGGTGCGGGCCGTTGGCGAACGGCATGATCTGCAAGGTGACGTTGGGGAGCCGGTTGATCTCGATCAGGTGGTCGACCTGGGCGCGCATGACCTCGGACCCGCCGACCGGCCAGCGCAGCACCGTCTCGTCCATCACGACCCACAGTCGCGGGGGTGCCTCCCGGGTGATCAGTTCCTGGCGGCGCATGCGCAGCGCCACCATGCGCTCGGTCGCCTCGCCCGGCGCGTGCGGGTTGCCGGCGCCGAGCAGGGCGGCGGCGTACTGTCGGGTCTGCAACAGGCCGTGCACGAACTGGTTCTCGTAGGCACGGATCTGCAACGCCGCCTGTTCCAGGCTGAGATACGCGGCGAACCAGTCCGGCATCACATCGCGGTAGGTGTGCCACCAGCCGCGCTTGTTGGCCTCGCGCACCGACTGCAGGAAGGTGTCGACCTCCTGGCGGTCCGTCACACCGTAGACCTGCAGCAGCTTCTCGGCGTCGGCCAGCCGGAGCCGGGCCACCTTGGCGGCCTCCATCCGGCGGATCGTGGAGTGGCTCACCCCGATCGCGGCGGCCGCCTGCTCATAGGTCAGTCCGGCCCGGGTCCGCATCTCCTCCAGCTGTCTGCCGAGGATCATGCGCAGGACGGAAGGGGCTCCGCCCCAGTCGGTCTCCGAGGTCACGCCCTACCCCCTCACACCAGGTTTCAGGGTCACCGTCTCATGTGGTTGTGATCGTTCACGGACTCGTTCGATCACTTCCTGTCGGGGAGCAGCATGCACTTCGCTTCTTGCAATTTTCAACTTGCCGGTTGCGAGGCGATGTTGGCAGATGCCAGAGTGGAGGCACTGCTCCGGCCGACCAAGGAGCAGGCGAAGCAGTCCAGTTGGGGGAGACTGAGCTGCGGCCCGGCGCCGCCCAGGCACGGGTCGTCGTCTGCCCCCGAGCGGCCCGGGGCGGACGCGAACGCTCAGCCCCCACGCTGCGAAGCCGGACGAAAGGCGCACGGCGATGGCCCCGCCCTCTCTCCCCCAGCCACTCGACCGACTGCCCGAGGACCACATACCCGGTCTGCCGCGGCCCGCCCTGGCGGCCGCGGCCGAGGGCCCGCACCGCCCGTCGGACGCGACGGGCATCCCCAGACCACCCGGAGGCGAACGCCTCGGTCGACTCCCTGGGCCGCAAGGCCTCGACCGGTTCGCCTCCGGGGACCGTCCCGCCGTGCTCAGCCGGGCCTTCGACCTGGCGCCGACGCCGCGCGCGGTGGGCAACGCCCGCCGGAGCGTGGGCGAACTGCTCGGTTCGTGGGGCGTGTGCGAGGAGGCCCGCGACAACGCGGTCCTGGTGACCTCGGAACTGGTCACCAACGCGATCGTGCACTCGGCCGGCCGGCGGATCATCTGCCGGGTGCACGCCGACGCCGACCGGATCCGGATCGAGGTCGAGGACCAGAACAACGGGAGCATCGTGCTCCCGGCGCCCCGGCGGGCCAGACCCGACGAGCAGAACGGCCGCGGCCTGTTCCTCGTCGACGCCCTCAGTGTCGACTGGGGCGTCACGGCCGCGCCGGAGGGGCGGCCCTCCGCCCGCGTCGTCTGGGCCGAGCTGTCGACGGCACCGGACGCACCGCTCACCACCCCCCACAGCTCAGGAGGCCCTCCGACCCATGGACCGTCCCCCCACTCCTGACCCCGCCGCCGACCCGTCCTGGACCCGCACCCGCCCCAAGCCCGGCCCGGAACAGCCCCACACCGCTCCGGCCGGCACCGCCACACGCTGAGCCGGCACGGCCACACCGCGGCCGGGACGCCACCGTCCCGGCCGCGCCGCATGTCCGCCGGGCCGCGTGTTCGCCACACCGTGCGTTCACCACACCGCGTGTTCGGGGGCCGCACCCGCTCACTCCGCCGCATGCGTCAGCAACGTGGTAGCGGCCGACCGCAGTTGTACCGCCGCGGTCACACAGGCCGTCGCCTGCCGCTCGAGGGCGGCGCGGCACCGCTCCGGCGCCCCGGCACAGTTGCCCAGCGTCTCGGCGGCGCCCCGCAGCCGTTGGGCGTAGCCGTCCATCCGGTCCGCGTCGACTCTCAGGTCGTCCACGTACGCGAGGAGTTCCGGGGCGGCGGTGACGGGGCGGGACTGGGTCGCCATGGGGCTCACCTGTCGTCGGGGGGGATGCCTAGCGCGGCAGCACCGCGCCGGCGCTTCTGCGGGCCGTGAACCGGGGGCTGGACAGTACGAACCCGGGTCGTACGGCGTCGAGTTCGAGGATCTGCAGGTACCGGGCGAGCGGCCCGTGGGCGCCGTCGAGGCGCAGCCGCAGCCGGGGGCGGGCATGGACGCGCGACCTGCCGTGCGCGCGCACCAGGGTGCGTACGGTGCTCCCGCCCCGGCGCCCGTAGAGCACCCAGTCCGCCTCGGGACAGCGGGCGCCGGGGCCCGGGCGGCCCTCGACCGAGACACCCAACTCGGGTGCGTACACGCGCAGTTCCCGTCCCTGCAGATCGACGTCGGCGGTGCCGCGCACGGCCGGCTGGGCCCAGATCTCCTCGGCCACCGCCCGCGCCTCCTCCGTGCCGACGGCCAGCGCGACCACGTACCGTCCGGTGCGGCGCAGGTCGGCACGGCGCAGCAGGTCCGCGGCGAGGTCGTAGGCGCGCGGCCGCCAGAGGTCGTCGACCAGCACCGACAGGCCGAGCTCGGTGTAGGGGCCGATGGTGGTGCAGCGGTGCTCGTAGAGGGAGAGCACGGCGAGGGCGCGGCGGCCGAGCCGGGCGGGGACCAGCCAGGCGACGTCGGGCAGCAGGCTGCCGGCCACGTCCGTGTCGACCGGGAAGCACAGGTGCGCGGCCGAGGAGTCGTAGTAGCGCACCGGGACGTCGACCGGGCCCGCCGAGGTGGCGACGCTGGTGGTGGGGACCGCCAGGAAGGGATAGCCCTCCGGTGGGCGGGCGCGGTCCCTGAGCCGGTAGACGCGGGTGCGTTCCACCGGGCCCCGGTAGGGGGCGAGGGCCTGGTCGACGTCGGCGCGGGCCTGCGGGATCACCGTCTCCAGGTGGTCGATGTAGACGCGGAGCAGGTGGCAGTGCGGGAACTCGCGGGTGGGCCCGGTGTAGTCGACCCGGTAGCGGTTGGGGTGCGGGGCGCCGGGGCCGTCCAGGGCCGGGACGATGTCGTGCCGGTTGGTGATGCCGGCGACCCAGGTGCGCGGGTCGGCGGGCCGGCGGTCGTCCACCCGCGCGCCGACGGCGATCACATGGGTGACCCGGTAGGCGCGGCAGAACTCGTCGTCCTGCGCGAGGTTCAGCAGCGCGATCGCGCCCTCGCCGTGCCCGACCAGCGCGAGGTCGGCGCCGCGCGGGATGCCGTGGTCGCGGATGGCCAGCAGGACCGAGCGGGTGTACGGCGAGTCGGACAGGAACAGGTTGCGCCAGGCGCCGGCGAAGTCCTGCGGGGAGTCGTCGCGGGGGCGGCCGGGGGAAGCGCCGGGCGCCTGGACGACGTACCGGAGCACACCGTCGGGGCCGCGTACCTCCTGGACGAGGACGCGGCCGTCGCCGGCGAGCACGTCGATGTTGCGCAGGAAGCCGAGGAAGGAGCCCTCGGTGGCGAGGAGCCGGGCCTCCTGGGCGGTCGGTTCGACGGCCTGGGCGGCGCCCTCGCCCCTGGCCGGTACGGAGAGGTGGGAGGCGTCGAGGCCGCCGGCCGGGCCGGCCGCCAGCTCCCGGCCCGCGGCCAGGGCCCAGGCCGTCTCGTCGCTCAGCGGATCCTCGTCCAGCAGGCCCCGGATGGCGAGGAGTTCGGCCAGGATCGGGGCGAGCGCGGACAGCGAGCGCTGGGCGCCCTGGTCCTTGAAGAGGGCCCGCAGCGCGCGGACGGCCTCCGGGACGTGGTCGGCGCTGACGGCGTCCGTCAGCCGGCGCATGCCCGGGTCGTGGCCGAACTCGGGGTGGTCGAGGAGTACGGCGGCGATCCTGAGCCGCAGCGAGCTCACCGCCACCTGCGCGGCCAGGCTCTCCCGGCCCAGCGCCTCCCCCGCCGCGCCGAGCAGATGGCCGACGCCGTCCGGCGCGACGATCGCCGAGCCGCCGAGGCCCTGCTTGTTGGTGAGCGTCCGCAGCAGCGCCCAGCGGGCGGCCAGGCCGGTTCGCGGGCGGCGGCGCGCGGAACCCGTCAGCGCCGGGGAGAACAGGACGGAGCTGGTCCGCGCGGAGACCTCGCGGATGCCCTCGGCGACGGCCACCACGTCACGGGCGCAGTCCCGCAGCAGCTCCTCCGCGGGCGGCCCGGAGGCACGGCGATGCGCTGCCATCCGGCGCTCCCTGGGATCGACGACATGGCCTGGTCCCATCGTGTGCCCTGGATCCGGTGCCCGCACCTTCGTCCGTCCGGGTGATCGGCACCCGGAACCGGGTCAGGCGTCGGTGGCGAGGCCGGCGGCGACCGTCGCGCCCAGTTCCCAGCACGCCTCGATGTCGGGCTTGCCGGGCTCGCCGGTCACCGTGACCGGTTCGGCCGCCCGGCGCCAGCCGAGGCCGGTGGTGATGGAGTCGAGGGCGCGCAGGGCGCCCGTGACGTCGTTGCCGCCGTGGACGTAGGCGCCGAAGGGGCGGCCGCGCGTCTCGTCCAGGCACGGGTAGTAGATCTGGTCGAAGAAGTGCTTCAGGGCACCGGAGAGGTAGCCGAGGTTGGCCGGGGTGCCGAGCAGGTACCCGTCGGCCGCGAGCACGTCGGCGGCGGTGGCGGAGAGCGCCGCCCGCCGCACGACCCGCACGCCCTCGATCTCCGGGGTGGTCGCCCCGGAGACCACGGCCTCGAACATGGCCTGGCAGTGCGGTGAGGGGGTGTGGTGGACGATCAGCAAGGTGGGCACACCCGCACCCTGCCGTGCGGTGCCCGCCGACGGCAAACGGCGGCGGGCGGCGGGCGGCGCTCAGGGCTGTGAGCGTTCCGGGCCGTGCGTTCCGGGCCGTGCGTTCCGGGCCGTGCGTTCCGGGCCGTGCGTTCAGGACCGCACGTTCAGGGCTGTACCGGCATGCTCCAGCAGTTGGAGACGGCCGGTACGCCGGACAGCCGGGCCGTGAGCCAGGCGATGGCGTCGCCCTGGTCGGTGAGCAGGGGTTCGAGGTGGTTCAGCAGGGCGCGGCCCGCGTCCGGCAGGAGGACCGGCACGTAGGTGACGTTCGCTCCCTCGCCGCACCAGTCGACGGCGAGGCGCCGCGCCTGTGCGTGCGGGACGAGGTCGTCGCTGACGCCGGTCGCCAGCCGGACCGGGCTCGCCGCTGCCGTCGTACCGATGCGCTGTTCGTCGAGGAAGGCCTGGAGGGCGGGCTCCCCGGCGACGACCTCGGCGATGGAGCTGCCGTCGTCCGTCCAGGCGGAGCTGTGTACCGAGCCGTAGGCGAGGAGCGCGTCGCCGACGCACATCGTCGACAGGTCGGCGAGGGCGGCCCGACCCGCCGCGCCCAGGTGGGCGTCGACGATCGGCTCGAGGGCCGGGTCGGACTGGACGAAGCCGTTGACCGCCCAGCCGAGGGCGCCGGCCAGGTCGCTGCCGTCGATGGCCGCGGTGACGGCGGTGAGGTCGGCGGGCGGCGCCCCGGCGTAGCTGCCGGAGAGGGTGATGTCCGGGGCGTAGGCGGGCTGGAGTTCGGCGGCCGCTGCGGTCGCGCCGCCGCCCTGGCTGTAGCCGAAAAGGCCCACCCGCGAGGCGGCGGTGACCGAGGCACCGGGGAGGTTGCGGGCGGCGCGTACGGCGTCCAGGACGGCGTGGGCTCCGTCGAGCCGGTTGACGTAGGTGTGGAGCCGGTCCGTGGCGCCGAGCCCGACGTAGTCCGTGACGACCACCGCGACGCCCTCGGCGAGCAGCCGGTAGATCGACAGGTCCTCGTAACCCACCGACACCGTCTGGCCGTTGAGGACCAGCGGGTACTCCAGGCCCATGGAGGCGGCGCACTGGTCGCCCTGCCCCATGGTGCCGGGGGCCAGCGCGACCAGCGGACGGGCGCCGGGGCCCAGCCAGGGCAGGGTGGGCTCGATGTAGGCGCCGGTGACGGCGACGGGGTGGCCCGCCGAGTCGGTGGACTTGTACATCAGGCGGGTTGCGGTCCCCGGCAGCGGCCCTGGCAGGCTCGGCAGGCTCAGGGCCAGCGGGAGGGGTTCGGTGCGGACCAGGGCGCCGTCGGCCGTGGGCAGGGTGGCCGGCGGGTCGTAGAAGGCGGGGATGGTGACGCCCCTGGAGACCTCCGCCTGCGAGGCCGTGGCCTGCAGGGTCTGGAGGCAGAGGCAGGCCGCCGCGGTGAGGGCGGTGGCCAGCAGTCGAACGCGGACGCGCATGGGGAACCTCCTGGACGTGCTGGACGTGGGAGGTGCGGAGGACGTCCCCGGAGCGGCCGACGGGGCGGGTGCGGTTTACCCGACGGTAACGAGAAATGCCTTACCGGCGGTAGCAGCCGTCAGGTTACGGTTCAGTAATGTGACGCGCAGTCAACAGCGGTCCTGCGGAAGCGCATTCGCCCGAGAGTCCCGTAGACATGCACCCGGGCGGGCCCGACAGCGCGGAGCACGATGAGATGCTCCGCGCGTTCGAGCCCGCCCGGGACGCGCCGCGCGCGGCGTTCGAGAAGGGTCAGACCGAGTTGCGCCGGGTGCGCCACAGCAGCGCGCCCCCGGAGGCCAGCAGCAGACCGCCGAAGACCGCGGGCCACAGGTGGGCGCCGGTCTCGGCGAGACCGCCCTGGACCGCCTGGGGCTCGGTCTGGGGCTGCGTCCCGGAGCCGGTGCCCGGGGTCTCCTGGCCGGCCGGGACGGCGGCCGCGGTGTCCACCGGCGTGGCCGCGGCACCCTCGGTCGGCGCCTCGGTGTCCGGCCGCTCCGTCGGCTTGCTGATGACGCCGCCGCCCGACGACTTCGTGGTCGACGTCTTCTTCGGCGACGCGCTCGCGTAGACCCTCGGCAGCTCGGTGCCGCCGGAGGCCGGGGTGGAGGCGTCGTCCGAGGCGGGGGCGGTCTCGGTGGCCGGGGTGTCGGCCGGCGGCTCGGACGACGGCTGCTCGGTCGCCGGCTCGGACGGCTCGGCGCTCTGGGTCTCGGCCGGCGGGGCGACCGGGCTCGCGGTGCCGCTCGGCTCGGACGGCTCCGCGCTCTGGGACGGCGGCTGCTCGTCGGCCCCCGCACCGCACGTGCGGCCGGAGTTGATGCAGTCGACCATCTTCCGCATCAGGCTCTCGTCGAAGACGTTGATGAAGTCGCCGTGGTCGGTGACGGGCTTGTGCAGCTGCTCGGGGAACGAGTCCACCGCGAACAGCGGGACCGTACGGCCGCCGTCCTGGAGGCTCGGCGCGTCCACGTCGTAGACGATGCGCTGCACCAGCTGCGGGATGGCCTGGAAGCCGGCCGGGCAGCTGCCGTCGGGGGCCTCGAAGGCCACATGGGTGCGGTGGTTGGCGCTGTCGATGTTCCGGCCGTCCCAGCAGCTCTGGAACCTGAACGTGCGTACGACGTCACTGCCCGAGGGGCAGAGCGGGTACTTGTCCTTGAGCTGCCGGTCCTCGAACCCGGTGCAGCTCCAGGAGGCGTTGGCGTTGCCCGGGCCGTTGACGAACGCCTTGGCGTCGCCGGTGATGATGCGCAGCAGCCGCGGCATCTCGGTGACCTTGGAGGTGGGGTTGCCCTCGAAGGTCAGCGTGACCTCCTTGGCCGTGACGATCTGCCCGGCGTTGCCCTCGGTGCCGCCGCCCGGCTTGTCGGCGTCCCGCTCCTGCTTGCCGTTCTGCAGCCGCAGCACGGGCCAGTAGTACGTCGACTTGTCACCCTGGTCCGCGCAGCTGGTGTCGGCGTTCGCGAGGTCGTCGTCGCTGGCGAAGGCGTTGTTGGACTGGTTGCCGATGTAGTCGTGGAAGTGGTGGGCGCCGTTGGAGACACCGGGCGCGACGATCACGTTGTCCGAGTTGAACAGGCCGTTCGCGTTGACGCCGCAGCTGGAGGAGAAGGTGCCGGTGGAGCCGCCGGACTGTTCGGCCGGGGTGGTGACATTGGGCTGCACGGAGGTGATGTCCGCATAGTCGGCGGCGACCGGCCCGTTGCCGCCCTGGCCGCCGGCGCCGGTGCCCTGGCTCGGCGCGGCGCTGCCCTGGCCGCTCTGGCTCGGCGTGGCACCGCCCTGGGGGGCCGCGGACTGCCCGTCGCCCTGGGTGGAGGAGCGCAGGGTGCACGCGGCGAGGTCGTCCAGGCCCTGCGGGCGGTCGCCCTCGCGGCCGATGGCGTCGGCGATGCGCTGCAGCGACTCGGACCGCTTCTCCTTCAGCGGGCTCATGATCGTCTGGTCGGCGAGGCCGGGGTTCTGCTCGATCTCCGCGGCGGACTCGGTGAGTTGCTGATACGCGGCCACGATCTGCTGGTCCAGCTGGGCGAGTTCGTTGTCGACGTCGGCCCGCGCCCCGTCGGGTACCGCCGTCAGCCGGCTGCCGACGTCGGGGCAGTAGATGGTGGGCGCGGACAGCACCTGGCCGGTGGCGACCTGGGTCTGCTGGTCCCCGCCCTCGGTGGCCGAGGCATAGACGTTCACCGCGACCAGTCCCCCGCCGCCGAGCATCAGGGCGACCGCTGCGAAGGTCGCGCGTTGTGCGCCGGTCGGGCGTCTGCGCCTGTTGCGTCTCAAGGTCGTTCCCCTGCGTCTCGTGGTCGGCGGGACATGGAAATCCCCGGCCCTATACGGGCCGCGGCGCCATCGTGTTCAACAGACCCACGAATTCACGGCGACCTCACAGAAAGCGCGTGTCCCGGAACGGTCACGGAACAGGGGGACGCAACCGACGGCAACGCCCCGGTGACCCTGCGAAAGCAATGGATGCGCGCGAAATGCCGTCCCGTACGGTCGAGTTCCGAACGCTAAGACGAACATCACAAATACGTATCGGACATTACGCACTTCAACCTTCACACGAGTGACACAAGTTGGCTAAGTTGACGGGCAAGCCGCTCGGCTCCCTCCGGCGAATCCCGCCGGGCCGCGCGGCCTCCGCCGAATCCGGTGCCTTCCAGGGGCGAATCCGGAACCGGGGACCCAACCGAACCACTGGGGTGAATCGGCCGGACGTCCGTGAGGACGGCGGCCGTAGGGCATGCCTTCCGGACTTCACAGCCCGAACCCGACAGCTAACTCGGTAGGCGGAGTACGGAAGGAGCACGACCCCTCAATGGCGCCCGAGAGCCGTGACGAGGTTCGGCAGCGGATCAACAGCCTCTACGACCAGGCCGAGAACGCCACCGGGAACTACAACGCCACGCGCGCGATGAGCGGGGGTTCACGCTCACGCGGTGTCCCGCTGTTCAAGCGGCCCCGTCGCGACGACCCGGGCCTCGACAACATCGCCCGGGAGTGGTTCGACGGCGCCCGTTCGAAGCTGGGGCCGAGCGTCCCGGCCGCACTCCCCTCCGACCGGCAGCCGGCCCGGCCCGGCCCGCGGCGTCCCGTCAGCGCCATGGCCGCCGACCTGCTCGGCCAGCTGGAGGGCTCCGGCCCGGCCCGGCTGGAGCTGACCGCGGGTCCGTCCGCGCAGACCGACTTCGAGGTCGTCCGCGAGCTGCCGCCCCCGAGGCCGGAGCAGCGCGCGGTGGCCGCGCTCGAAGCTGCCCCGGCCGCCCAGCCGGTTCCGTCCGCACAGCCCGTGCCGACCGCGCAGACCCCGTGGCCCACGCCCGAGGCCCAGGCCGCAGCGCAGCAGTGGGCTGCTCCCCCCGTCGGCATACCGAGCCAGCGGACCGACAGCGGCTCCTTCCGGACCGACGCCCTCGCCGCCACCCGCGCGATCCCCGCGGTGACCGAGACGGGCGGCATCCCGATCGTGTCCGCGACCGACACGGGTACGTTCCGCATCATGACCCCGGGCGGTACCAGCGCCAGCCGTGCCACGCCCCCGGCGGACCCGACCGGCTTCCGCGTCATGACCCCGGGCGGCCCGGGCACCGGCAGCTTCCCCGGGGTGCCCCCGATGGACGCGGGCCCCGCCCCCGCCCAGACCATGGCTCCGGTGGCGGCTCCGGCTCCGGCTCCGGCTCCGGCGGACATGACCGGCTTCCGCATCATGACCCCGGGCGGCTCGGGCACCACGGCGTTCCCGGGTGTGTCTCCCCTGGACATGGACACCGCCCCCGGCCAGGCTGCGGCTCCGGCTGTGGGGGACACCGGCTCCTTCCGCATCATGACGCCGGGCGCCACGGGCTCGTTCCCGATGCCGACCTCGGCCGACGCGGGAGCCTTCCCGACCGCGGACCCCATGAGCACCGGCGTCTTCCCGACCGCGGCGCCCACGAACTCCGGCGCCTTCCCGACCGCCGCCCCCACCGACTCCGGCGCCTTCCCGACCATGGCGCCCGCCGCCGCTGCCCCCGCCCCGGCTCCGATGGACATGGGCGGCTTCCGGGTCATGTCGCCGAACGCGACCGCCGGTTACGCCGAGGTGCCCCAGGCCGCCGCCGACACCGCCTACGCCACCGCCGCGTACGCGACGGCGGCACCCGCCACCCCCGCGCCCATGGCCCCCATGCAGCCGGCCGCCTCCTACGCCGCGGCGCCCGCCCCGGACATGGCCGACGCCGCCTACGCCTATGCCGGAGCCATGCCGCCCGCCGACACCGCGTACACGTACGCCGGAGCCATGGCACCCGCCGACGCCGCCTACGCGTACGCCGGAGCCATGCCGCCCGCCGACGCCGCCTACGCGTACGCCACCGCCGCGATGCCCACAGCGATGGCAGCGCCCCCTGCCGCGATGCCCGCGCCGATGGCGGCACCCATGCAGGCGCCGATGCAGGCACCCTTGGCGGCACCCATGCAGGCGCCCATGCAGGCACCCATGGCGGCACCGATGGCCGCACCGATGCAGGCGCCCCCCATCGCCGCGACGGCCGCGGCGCCCATGGCCATGGCCGCACCGCCCGAAGCGATGATGATGGCCGCGCCCGCCATGGCGATGGCCACCGCCGCCCCGGTCATGACGGCTCCGCTCCCCACCACCCCCCTGCCGACCGCACCCCCCCAGGTCGCCGCCCCGGTCCCCACCGTGGCCGCAGCCACGCCCGCGCCCGGTGTCTTCGTCCAGCCCGGCGCCGTGGCCGAGCCGGGCAAGGCCATGAAGGCGCTGGCGTTCGCGCGGGAGCAGATCGGCCGGCCGTGCGTCTGGGGGGCGACCGGTCCGGGGGCCTACGACTGCTCCAGCCTCACCCAGGCCGCCTGGCGCGCCGCCGGTGTCACGCTGCCGCGCAGCGCGCCGGAGCAGACGCTGGCCGGCACCCCGATGACGCTGGCCGCCATCGAACCGGGTGACCTGGTCTTCTTCTTCGACGACGACAGCCACGTCGGGATCTACGCGGGCGGCGGCACGATGGTGCACGCGCCGAGCCCCGGAGCGCTGATCCGCGAGGAGTCGATCTACAACGCCGGGGAGTCGGCGATCCACCGGGTGATCCGCCCGGCCTGACCACCTGGCCTCCCTGCCCCTCTGGCCCCTCTGCCCCCTGGCCCCTTTGGCCCCTCTGCCCCCTGGCCCCTTTGGCCCCTCTGCCCCCTGCCCGTCGGGCTCAGACCCTCCGCCGCCGCGTGCGCCAGCTCTCGTGGTGGTCCAGGAGGGTCTCCTCGACGGGCCGGTAGGCAAGGCCCAGTTCGCGGACGCTCCGGCCGTTGTCGACGCGGAAGCGGATGCCGAGGTGCTTGCGTATGTAGTCCTGGGTGAGGCCGAAGAGCGGCCCGAGGACCCGTACCGGCCCGTGCGGGAGCGCGGTGCGCGGCAGGCGCGGGTCCCAGGGGTGGCGTCCGCGGATGATCCGGGACATCTCGTGGAAGGACGTCATCGTCTCGTTGGCCACGATGTATCGGCCGCTCGCCGCCGGGTTCTCCGCCGCCGCGATGTGCGCGTCGGCCACGTCGCGGACGTCGGCGGTGGTGAAACTGAAGTCCGGGGCGCCGTAGCAGAAGTAGCCCTTGAACAGCTCGTCGAGCAGGAAGAGGCTGCCGGACTCGGAGGCGGGCGTGAGGGAGGGGCCGAGGATCAGTCCCGGGTTGATCGAGACCAGGCGCCAGCGCTCCTGGGCGGCCTCCGCGTCCCAGGCGGCGCGCTCGGCGACCGTCTTGGCGTAGTGGTAGGGGTTGTTCGCCACCGTGCTGGTGGTGTTGAAGTACTTCTCCGTCAGCACCTCGCCGGCCATCTCGCGGACATCGGCGTAGTCGCCGAAGATCGCGCCCACGGTGGAGGTGAAGACCAGGGTCGTCACCTCCGGGGTGCGCTCCACGCTGCCGAGGACGTTGCGGGTGCCGAGCAACGCCGGGTCCACCACGTCCCGTTGACCGTCCTTGATCCGCTCGGGCATCAGGAACGGCGAGGCCACGTGGAAGACGGTCGCGCAGCCCCGGAACGCCTCGTCGAAGGACCCGTCGCCGAGCAGGTCGGCCTCGAACAGGTCCAGTTGGCCCGGGAAGGCCTCCTGGAGCTCCCACAGCGGTCGTACCTTCGTCGCATCGGAGGCGCGGCGGACCGTCGCACGGACCCGGTACCCGCGCTCCAGCAGCCGCCGTACCAGATGGCTGCCGACGAATCCGCTGCCGCCGGTCACCGCGACGGTCGTCTCCCCGCGTGCGTCCACGCTTCCACCCCTCGCCCTCGGGCCACCGCGCCTCGGTGCGCCGCAGAGGACAGGTTGGTGCATGGGCGGGGCACCCGCCAAGCGCCCGGCGGCCCCTGTGGCGTCCCACAAGCCACCCGGAAGCCATCCGGAGCCATAAGCCGGGCCCGACAGAAGTCATAAGATCGCCTTATGAGGTCATAGGGCGGACCCGCGTACTAACTTAGGACTGCCTTAGTTTAGGCTTCCCGTTCGAGATCGCTTGTCCTCACTCGAAGGGAACCTGATCATGCCGCGCCCCCTGCGGGTAGCCATCGTCGGAGCCGGCCCCGCCGGGATCTACGCCGCCGACGCCCTGCTCAAGTCCGCGGTGGCCGCCGAGCCCGGCGTGTCCATCGACCTCTTCGAGCGGATGCCCGCCCCGTTCGGCCTGATCCGGTACGGCGTCGCCCCCGACCACCCGCGCATCAAGGGCATCATCACCGCCCTGCACCAGGTGCTCGACAAGCCGCAGATCCGCCTCTTCGGCAACGTGGACTACCCGACCGACATCAGCCTCGACGACCTGCGCTCCTTCTACGACGCGGTGATCTTCTCGACCGGCGCGACCGCCGACCGCGAGCTGCGGATACCCGGGATCGAGCTGGACGGCTCCTACGGCGCCGCCGACTTCGTCTCCTGGTACGACGGCCACCCGGACGTGCCGCGCACCTGGCCGCTGGAGGCCGAGAAGGTCGCGGTCCTCGGCGTCGGCAACGTGGCCCTGGACGTGGCCCGCATCCTCGCCAAGACCGCCGACGAGCTGCTGCCGACCGAGATCCCGCCGAACGTCTACGACGGACTCAAGGCCAACAAGGCCCTCGAAGTGCACGTCTTCGGCCGCCGCGGCCCGGCGCAGGCGAAGTTCTCCCCGATGGAGCTGCGGGAGCTGGACCACTCCCCCAACATCGAGGTCATCGTCGACCCCGAGGACATCGACTACGACGAGGGCTCGATCGAGACCCGGCGCGGCAACAAGCAGGCCGACATGGTCGCCAAGACCCTGGAGAACTGGGCGATCCGCGACGTCGGCGACCGCCCGCACAAGCTCTTCCTGCACTTCTTCGAGTCGCCGACGGAGATCCTCGGCGAGGACGGCCGGGTCACCGGCCTGCGCACCGAGCGCACCGCGCTGGACGGCACCGGCAACGTGAAGGGCACCGGCGAGTTCAAGGACTGGGACCTCAGCGCGGTCTACCGCGCCGTCGGCTACCTCTCCGACAAGCTCCCCAAGCTGCCCTGGGACATCGAGTCGGGCACGGTCCCGGACGAGGGCGGCCGCGTCATCGAGGAGAGCGGCAGCCACCTCACGTCGACGTACGTCACCGGCTGGATCCGCCGCGGCCCGGTCGGCCTGATCGGCCACACCAAGGGCGACGCCAACGAGACGGTGTCGAACCTGCTGGACGACTACGCGAACGGCCGGCTGCACACCCCGGAGGCCCCCGCGCCGGAGGCCGTGGAGGCCTTCCTCGCGGAGCGCGAGGTCCGCTTCACCACCTGGGAGGGCTGGTACCGGCTGGACGCCGCCGAGAAGGCGCTGGGCGAGCCCCAGGGCCGCGAGCGCGTCAAGCTCGTGGAGCGCGAGGACATGCTCCGCGAGAGCGGCGCGTGAGGCACTGACGCCGAACGGGGCCCGCCCCTGAGCGGATGGTCGGGCGGGCCCCGTTCGCCGCACCATTGTGCGGGGGCGTGCCGGATCAAGGGCACGAGTGAACGGGCGTCGTACGACGCACACGGTGTGCGCCCCGGGTGCGGGGCGCACACCCCGTGCGCGGGCGGCCCCCGCTCGGCGGGACACACTCCCGAGCGGGGATACTGGAAGACGCAGCCCGCTCCCACCAGCAGATTGGCCCATGTCGAACTCCGCCACCGACCGCGCCGTCCTTCCGCCGACCGTCTGGCCCGCACGCGGCCGCCACACGGGCCCGCACTCCGAAGAGGTGATCCGCAGGATCCTGCGCCGCCGCAGGGAGACCGGCGCCCTCGACGACTTCGCCGAACCCCCGATCCCCGACGACCTCGCCCGACGGGTCTTCGAGGCGCGCTGGCGCGTCGACGACGGCACCGTGACGGTGCGCGCCCGGCTCACCCTCGTCGACCCGCGCGGCCATCAGGCCGGGCGCGAGTGGCAGCTCGTCGCCGAGGCCGACCGGCCATGGGACGAGGCCTGGCCCTCCCCCGCGGCGATGTTCTGGCCGGACGGCGAGGAGGCCGGTGACGGCGGCGAGGCCGCCTGGGACTACCACCCGGCCGTGGCGGGCGTGCGGCTACGCACGGTCAACCCGCTGCCCGCCGACGACAAGGACATGCGCCGGGTGCTGCGGGACGCGGCGAAGGACGCCTGGTGCGTCAACCTCGTCGTGCACGAGGCGATGACGCCCGACGCGCTCGGCCGGCTGCCACTGGTCCGGCAGCTGCCGCCCGGCCTCGCGCACCGCGTCGTCGAACACCGGGCCGCGCCCCAGCAGTTCCGTGCCGTCAACTGGGCGCTGCGCGACCTCGGTGCCGAGGTCCCGCGCGGCGGCGCCGTGCTGCTGCCCCCGGACCCGGCGCCGTCGGACTACGACGCGCAGGAGTACGCGGTGCGCAGCGTCTTCCTGGACGGCTCGGAGCCCACCGAACTGATCGCCGCCGTGCGCCGGTTCGCCGCGCTGCCGAAGCCCGCGCCGCAGGGCGCCGAGGAGGCGCTGGCCGATCTGCGGGACAACTGGACCCTGATGACGCTGGAGGAGGAGCTGGCGCGCGAACGGAAGCGCGTCGCCCAGTACGCCGAGGCGCTGGAGGCCATGACCAGGTCCCGGGACCTGTACCGGGAGGCCGCCGAGCGGGCCGGCGAGGCGCTCGCCGCCCTCCGCGACACCCCCGCCCCGGCCGCAGCGGCGCCCCAACCCGCCTCCCCCTTCCAGCAGTTGACCCGCGCCTTCAAGGGGCTGCGGGCCCCGAAGGAGAATGCCGAACCGACGGCCATGCCCGGGGACGAAACCGGGAACACGGACCAGTGAGAGACCCCGGACCGGATCGGGGCCGGACGACAGGACAGCCATGGACACCACCACGACCGTGCTCGTGATCTGCGCGATCGTCGCCGCGGCCCTGCTGGCGGGCGCCGTCGCCGTACTCGTACGGCTGGTCCGCACCCGGCGCACCCTGCGCCGGGCCGGGCTGCCGACCGGCTCGCGCTGGGTGTTCTGGGGTGCCGTGCTGTATCTGGTGCTCCCCACCGACCTGCTGCCCGACCCGATCTACCTGGACGACATCGGCGTCCTGCTGCTGGCCCTGCGCTCGATGCGCGCGGCCCTCCCGGCGGAGGACCCGGAACTCTGACCCGCCCGGCACGAGCGGGGTGATGCACGACACATTCTCCGGTGTCCCGGGGCCGTCCGTGACGCCTGTGAGGACGGTCACCTGGCGCTTCGGCCGGTGGGCGCGGGGCGAACCGGCCGCCGCCGGCGCCGCAACCGGCGTGGTTCCGTGTCGCGGAGGTGCGTTTTCGGGCCGTCGTGACGCATTCTTGCTGTGTCACCCACCCGGCGGTGCGCGGACTAGGTAGGACCCGATGACTGGGAGCGGCGAGCACATGGGCCGGGCGCGTGAGCGGCTGACCGCGCTGCTGGTCGAGGCCTCGACCGGCGCCCTGGGCGCGGCGGGCGGCCACGTCGCCGGGGTGTACCTGCGCTCCGGTACCCCGGGCCTGCTGCGGCTGGCCACGCTGGTGGGGCTTCCCGGCCCGCTGTTCCGGCCCTGGTGGCGGCTGCACGTCGACCGGCCGTTCCCGGTCGCGGACGCCTACCGGCTCGGCGTACGGGTGGTGCTGCCCGACGCCACCGAGATGGTGCGCCGCTATCCCCAGTTCGCGGCGGGCCTGCCGTTCCAGTTCGGGTCGGTGTACACGCCCGTGCCCGGTGCGGAGCCGTCCTTCGGGGTGCTGACCGTGCTGCGGCCCGCGACCCCGGACACCGTGGACGAGCTGCCCGACCTGGACCGGCTGGGCCGGCTGGCCGAGCGGCTGGGGGCCGGACTGCGCGAGCTGGTGGCCGAGGAGGGCGACGCGGCGGTCGCCTGGGAGGGCGAGCCGGTGTGCATACGGCCGACCGCGCCGCGGCCCGGGACGGCCCGGGTGGGCCGTTTCACCTGGGATCCGGTCACCTCGGCGGTGCGCGCGGACGACCGGCTGCACGCCCTGCTCGGCATGGCGCCGGAGGACTTCCCCGGTACCGGCGCCGAGCTGGCCGTGGCCGTGACGCCCGACGACGCCGACGACGTGCTGGCCGCGCTGCGCGAGACCGCGGCGGGCAAGCCGCCGCACTCCCCGCTGCGGGTGCGGGCCGTGGACGGTGCCCCGCTCCTCCTGGAACTGTGGCCGCCGCCCGGCACCGCCGACCCGTCCCTGGTCTCCGGGATCGTCGTCGACCCGGGCCCGGCCGCGGCCGCCGACGGAGCGGCCGATCTGCTGCCCCAGGGCGTCTTCTGCCTGGACCGCTCGGGAATCGTCCGCTACGTCAACCCGGCCGTCGTCCACCTGGCGGGCCGGCCGCGCTCCGAGCTGCTCGGCCGGCCCCTGTGGGAGGCGATGCCGTGGCTGAGCGGGCCGCCCTACGACGACCACTGGAGGGGTGCGCTGCTGGCGCGCGGTCCGGTGCACTTCCAGGTCCGGTGCGAGGACATCGCCGAGGGCGAGTGCCTCGCCCTGTCCCTGCACCCGGGCGCGGACCTCATCACCTGCACGGTCGTCCCGGCGAGCCGGATCGACCCGGCCGTGCACCTGCCCCACCCGGCCGAACCGGACGCGACAGCCGAGCCGGACGCGACAGCCGAGCCGGGCGCGGTCGCCGGGCCGGGCGCGGCGGCCGGGCTCGGGCGGCCCGGTGGGCCCGGCGTGCCCGGCGGTCCTTCGATGGCCCCGTTGTACCGGCCGATCGCCCTGGCCATCGCACTGACCGACGCGGTGACCGCCCAGCAGGTGTCCGCGGTGGTGATGCAGGAGCTGCTCCCCGCGTTCGGCGGCCGCCGGCTGGCCATCTACCTGCTCCAGGACCGGCATCTCTACCTCGCCTGGGAGACCGGCTTCCCGCCGGGCTTCCTCGCCCCGTTCGACGGGGTCGGCCTGGACGCCCGTATCCCCGGTGTCGAGGCCCTCACCACCGGCAGGCCGCTGTTCTTCGAGTCGATGCGGCAGCTGGCGGAGACCTACCCGGGCCTCGCCCTGGACGCCGACATCGGTGCCCGCGCCTTCCTGCCGCTGATCGCCTCGGGGCGCCCGGTCGGCACCTGCATCCTCGGCTTCGACGTGGAGCGCGGCTTCAGCACCGAGGAGCGCACCGTCCTCACGGCCCTCGCGGGCCTGATCGCGCACGCGATGGAGAAGGCCCGGCGCTACGACAGCGAGGCCGCCCTCGCCCGCGGCCTCCAGCAGGCACTGCTGCCGCGCCGGCTGTCCGCGCACCCCCGGGTGGAGACCGCGGGCCGGTATCTGCCGGGCACCCAGGGCATGGACGTGGGCGGAGACTGGTACGACGTGGTCGGGGCCGGCGACGGTCTCGCCCTGGTCATCGGGGACGTCCAGGGGCACGGCGTGCAGGCGGCCGCCACCATGGGGCAACTGCGCAGCGCGGTGCGGGCGTTCGCGCTCGGCGACCGGCCGCCCGACGAGGTGCTGAGCGGCACCAACCGGCTGCTCATCGACCTCGACCCGGGTCAGTTCGCAAGCTGCTGCTATCTCCGGCTGGACCCCGCCACCGGACTCGTCCGGATCGCCCGGGCCGGTCATCCGCAGCCCTTGCTGCGCGATCCGGACGGCCGCACGCGCGTACTGGAGATACCCGGCGGTGTCGTCCTGGGCGTGGATCCGCGGGCCCGGTATCCGGTGACCGAGCTGCAGCTGGCGCCGGACGCGATCCTCGCCCTGTACACGGACGGGCTGGTGGAGCGGCCGGGCGCGGACATCGACGAGGGCATCGCCGCGCTGGCGGCGGCCCTGTCGGAGGCCGGGGCGGCGCCGGGGCCGCGCGGCGCCCGGACCCTGACCGGGGTGGCCGACCGGCTGACCGCCACGGCCCGGCACGCCACCGACCGGCCCGACGACGTGGCGCTGCTGCTCGCCACCCGCCGCCCGGAACCCGCGCCCGGAGGGTGACCGGGACACAGCGGGGTATCCCGCCGGTTACCTCAGGGGGCGCTCTCGCCTCGCGGGGCGGGGCAGTGTAGACATGGGCTCATGGTCCGTCAGCCCGGCCGGTCCGACACTCGGCCGTCCCGATCCGGGACTCCGCACGCGCCGCTCACCGAGCGGGAGCGGGAGCCGAGCGGCCCGGGGCGCATCCGGTCCGGACGGCTGTGGTCGGCGCTGAGCGGGCGCAGCGTGGCCGGTCAGGTCTTCGTGCTGCAAGTGGTGATCGTGCTGCTGCTGGTGGTGTCGGCCGTGGTGGCCCTGGTGCTCCAGGTACGGCACGACAGCACCATGGAGGCCCGCAACCGGTCCCTGGCCGTCGCCCAGACCTTCGCCGAAGCACCCGGCACGGCGGCGGCCTTGCGGCTGCCCGACCCCACGGCGGTGCTGCAGCCGCGGGCGGAGGCGGCCCGCAAGGCGACCGGCGTGGACTTCATCGTCGTCATGAACACCGAGGGGATCCGGTACACGCACCCCAAGCCGGACCGCATCGGCAAGAAGTTCGTCGGGACCATCGGGCCCGCGCTGGCCGGCGGGACGGTCACCGAGGAGGTCCACGGCACCATCGGGGAGCTGGTGCAGGCCGTGGTCCCGGTCCGGGACGCGGACGGCAAGGTGGTGGGCCTGGTGTCGGCCGGCATCACCACCGCGCACGTGGGCGGCACCGCCGACCAGCAGCTGCCGCTGCTGCTGACCGCGGCCGCCGCGGCGCTGGCCCTGGCGACCGCGGGGACGGCGCTGGTCAGCCGGCGGCTGCTGCGCCAGACCCACGGCCTCGGCCCGGACGAGATGACCCGGATGTACGAGCACCACGACGCGGTGCTGCACTCCGTGCGGGAGGGTGTGCTGATCGTCGGCGGCGACGGCCGGCTGATGCTCGCCAACGACGAGGCACAGCGCCTGCTGGACCTGCCCCGGGACGCCGAGCGCCGCCGGGTCCCGGACCTCGGCCTGGACCCGGAGACGGCGGCGCTGATCGCCTCGGGACGGGTCGCCACCGACGAGGTGCACCGGGTCAAGGACCGGCTGCTGGCCGTCAACCAGCGCCCCATCGAGGTGCGCGGCGGCCCGCCCGGCAGCGTCACCACCCTGCGCGACTCCACCGAGCTGCGGGCCCTGTCCGGGCGCGCCGAGGTGGCCCGCGAGCGCCTGAACATGCTGTACGACGCCGGGGTGGGCATCGGCACCAGCCTGGACGTCACCCGCACCGCCGAGGAGCTGGCGGAGCTGGCCGTGCCGCGGTTCGCGGACTACGCCACCATCGACCTGTACGACGCGGTCCTCAAGGGCGAGGAGCCGAAGCCCGGGGACGCGCTGCGCCGGGTGGCGTTCGCCGGCATCCGCAAGGACGCCCCGCTGTACCCGGTCGGCGAGCGGTTCCAGTTCGTGGCGTCCTCGCCGCAGGGCCGGAGTCTGGAGACCGGCGAGTCCGTCGTCGAGCCGCGGCTGCGGGACTCGCCCGGCTGGCGGTCCCAGGACGTGGAACTGACCGGCCGGATCCTGGAGTTCGGCATCCACTCGCTGATCACGGTGCCGCTGCGGGCCGGCAACCTGGTGCTGGGCCTGGCCAACTTCTGCCGTGCGGAGAAGCTCGCGCCGTTCGACACCGAGGAACTGGCCCTCGCGGAGGAGCTGGTGGCGCGGGCCGCCGTCTCCATCGACAACGCCCGCCGCTACACGCGTGAGCACAGCATGGCGGTGACCCTGCAGCGCAGCCTGCTGCCGCGCAGCCTGCCCGCGCAGAGCGCCCTGGACATCGCCTACCGCTATCTGCCGGCCCAGTCGGGGGTGGGCGGCGACTGGTTCGACGTGCTGCCGCTGTCCGGGGCCCGGGTGGCGCTGGTGGTCGGGGACGTGGTGGGGCACGGGCTGCACGCGGCGGCGACCATGGGGCGGCTGCGCACCGCCGTGCACAACTTCACGGCGCTCGACCTGCCGCCCGACGAGCTGATGGGTCTGCTGGACGAGCTGGTGAGCCGTATCGACCAGGACGAGACCCCCGCGGACGACGCGGACACCACGGCCACGATCACCGGGGCGACCTGTCTGTACGCGATCTACGACCCGGCGTCCCGGCGCTGCACGGTGGCCCGGGCCGGTCATCCGCCGCCGGCGCTGATGAGACCCGACGGCGGCGTGGAGTTCCCGGACGTGCCGGCGGGCCCGCCGCTGGGCGTGGGGGGACTGCCTTTCGAGACGGCCGATCTTGAGCTTCCCGAGGGCAGCAGTCTGGTCCTCTACACCGACGGCCTGGTGGAGGACCGGCAGCGGGACATCGACGAGGGCCTCGAACTGCTCGCCGGCGCGCTGGAGTCGGCGGTCGGTGCCACCCCCGACGACACCTGTGCGGCCGTGCTGGAGCGGCTGCCGGCCCGCCCCAGCGACGACGTGGCGCTGATCGTCGCCCGCACCCGGGCGCTCGGAGCGGACCGGATCGCCGAGTGGCAGGTGCCGGCCGATCCGGCGGCCGTCTCCGAGGTCCGCGCCAAGGTGACCCGGCAGCTGGCGGACTGGGACCTGGACGAGCTGTCGTTCACCACCGAGCTGATCCTCAGCGAGCTGGTCACCAACGCCATCCGGCACGGCCGGCCGCCCATCGGGGTACGGCTGCTCCGCGACCGGTCGCTGATCTGCGAGGTCTCCGACGCGAGCACCACCTCGCCGCATCTGCGGTACGCGGCGAGCACCGACGAGGGCGGCCGGGGCCTGTTCCTGGTCGCGCAGCTGTCCGAGCGCTGGGGCACCCGGTACACGCCCGCCGGGAAGGTCATCTGGGCGGAGCAGCCGCTGCCGTGACCCTCAGCCCAGCGCGCGGTCGAGGTTGAACGCGGCGCTGATGAGGGAGAGATGGGTGAACGCCTGCGGGAAGTTGCCCTGTTGCTCGCCGGTGCGGCCGATCTCCTCGGCGTACAGGCCGAGATGGTTGGCGTAGGTGAGCATCTTCTCGAAGGCGAGCCGGGCCTCGTCCACGCGTCCGGCGCGCACCAGGGCCTCCACGTACCAGAAGGAGCAGATGGAGAAGGTGCCCTCGTCGCCCCGGAGTCCGTCGGGACTGGCCTGCGGGTCGTAGCGGTAGACGAGGGAGTCGGAGACCAGGTCCTCGGTGAGGGCGTCCAGGGTGGACAGCCACTTGGGGTCGGTGGGGGCGATGAACTTGGCCAGGGGCATCATGAGCAGCGAGGCGTCGAGGACGTCGCCGCCCTCGTGCTGGACGAACGCGCCGCGCCGCTCGGACCAGCCGCGGTCCATGATCCACCGGTAGATGGTGTCGCGGCACTGCCGCCAGCGGGGCAGGTCGGCCGGCAGACCGCGCCGGTTGGCGAGGCGGATCGCCCGCTCGACGGCGACCCAGCACATCAGACGCGAGTAGAGGAAGTTCTTGCGGCCGCCGCGGGTCTCCCAGATGCCCTCGTCGGGCTGGTCCCAGTGGTCGCAGACCCATTCGACGAGGCGGGTGACGTCGTCCCACTGGCCGCTGGAGATGGGCTCGGCCCACTTGTCGTAGAGGTAGATCGAGTCGATGAGGGCGCCGTAGATGTCGAGCTGGAGCTGGCCCGCCGCGCCGTTGCCGACCCGGACCGGGGCGGAGCCGCAGTGGCCTTCCAGGTACGTGAGCTCGCGTTCGGGCAGGTCGCTGCGGCCGTCGATGCCGTACATGATCTGCAGCGGGCCGGAGGCGAAGCCGTCGCCGGGGCTGATGTAGGTGGTCACGAACTTCATGAAGGCCGCCGCCTCGCTGCTGAAGCCGAGCCGCAGCAGCGCGTAGACGGCGAAGGCGGCGTCGCGGATCCAGACGTAGCGGTAGTCCCAGTTGCGTTCGCCGCCGAACTGCTCGGGGAGGCTGGTGGTCGGCGCGGCGACGATCGCGCCGGTGGGAGCGTAGGTGAGCAGCTTCAGGGTGAGCGCCGAGCGGTGCACCATCTCGCGCCAGCGGCCCCGGTAGCGGGACTGGTGCAGCCAGCGCCGCCAGTAGCAGACCGTGGTCTCGAACTGACGCTCGGCCTCGGCGCGGGCGCAGCCGCGCGGGGCGATGTCCTCGCCGGCCTGGTCGAGGGCGAAGACGGCGGACTCGCCCTCGGAGAGCTTGAAGTCGGCACAGGCGTCCGGGCCGTCACCCTCCAGGACCACCGTGGAGGTGAGCAGCAGGGACTTGGCCGCGGACTCGAACAGGGCGGTGTCCCCGAGCAGGCGCAGGGTGTGCGGGTCGGCGCCGTAGTTGAAGCGGGGGGCCACCCGCACCCGGAAGGGCACGGTGCCGCGCACGCACAGCACCCGGCGGATCAGCCGGTGCCGCTCGCACTCGGCCGACTCGCCCGACTCGCCCGCCACCGGCATGAAGTCCTGGACCTCGCCGACGCCCTCGTCGGTGTAGAACCGGGTGATCAGCACATTGGTGTCGGGGAAGTAGAACTGCTTGGTCCGGGCCGGTACGGCCGCGGCCAGCGCGAAGAAACCGCCGCGCTCGGCGTCCAGGACGGCGGCGAAGACGCTGGGGGCGTCGAAGGACGGGCTGCAGTACCAGTCGATCGTGCCGTTGCTGCCGACCAGGGCCACGCTGCGCAGATCGCCGATCAGCCCGTGCTCGGCGATCGGCAGGTAGCGGGGGCTCCCGGGCGCATTCTGATAGAACGGCTGTTCGGCCATCGTGACGGCCTCCCCGGAACGGATGTATCGCTACCTTACAGCTTAAAAGGGGCACTATCCTTTCGGCACCGGCCGCCGGCACCGGGCAGCGCCCCGGGCCGCTCGGGATGCGGGGTGCGGCCGGTCGGGCAATCGTGAGAGTGTGCACCCCGCTCCGTGAAGGAGGGACCATGTCGACCACAGAACCCGAAGCGTCCCGGCCGTCCGACGACCGCGCCACCCCGGACTCCCTGCTGCACAGCGCCCCCGGCACCGGGGTGGCGCCCGAAGACCTGGTGATGGCGTCCGGCCGGGACGTCACCCCGGCCACGCTCGAATGGGCCAGGAAGAAGATGGAGCGCGAGGGGCCGAACTGCATCGAGCGGCTCCTGCCCTGACTCCGGCGGCGCGACGACGATGCCGACCAGGCGCAGTCTCCTCGGGCTGCTCGGCACGGCGGGCCTGGGCCCGTCCGTGCCCGGTGCCGTCGTACCGCGGCCGCCTGCCGACGCGCCGGACTCCGCTCCGGCCGCCGCCGGAACCGCCGCCGGACCCGCGACCGACGGCGGCGCGGCGCACGCCTGGTTCATGAGCCTCGCCATCGACGAGGCGCGCCGGAACCCGCGCTATCCCTTCGGGGCGGTGTTCGTGCGCTCCGGCCGGGTGCTGGGACGGGGCGTGAACGCCTCGGCCGAGAACCCCTCGTACCACGGGGAGATGGTCGCGATGGCCGACTACGTGCACCGGGCCGGCAACCGCGACTGGGCGGCGACGACGCTGTACTCGACCGCGGAGCCCTGTGCCATGTGCATGAGCGCCTGCGCCTGGGCGGGGGTGGGCCAGGTGGTCTGGGGGACCTCGATCGAGGAGCTCGCCCGCACCGGTCTCGACCAGATCGCGATCCCGGCGGCCGAGGTGGTGCGGGCCGCGAGCCCCTTCTACTCCCCCGGCCTGCTCGGCGGAGTGCTGGCCGGGACGACGGACGCTCTGTTCCGGCGGGCGTGGCAGCTGCGCGCCGGCGGTACCGGCGAGGCGCCCTAGCCGGCCGGGACCGAAGCCCGCGAGGTGCGCAACGGCCCAGGTCCGTACCGGATTTCACGCGAAGGTTGCCCGTTCACCCTTTCGAAGCGGGGCCGCGTGCTGACAGACTCCGCAGGGTGCGCGATTTCGACATGCTTGTCATCGGATCCGGACCCGGCGGCCAGAAGGCCGCCATCGCCGCGGCCAAGCTCGGCCGCCGGGTCGCCGTCGTCGACAGCCCCGACATGGTCGGCGGCGTGTCCATCCACACCGGGACCATCCCCTCGAAGACCCTGCGCGAGGCGGTCCTCTACCTGACCGGTCTCACCCAGCGGGATCTCTACGGGCAGAGCTACCGGCTGAAGGAGGAGATCACCGTCGCCGACCTGACCGCGCGCACCCAGCACGTGGTCAGCCGCGAGGTGGACGTCATCCGCAACCAGCTCTCCCGCAACCACGTCACGCTGTGCTCCGGCACCGGCCGGTTCGTCGACCCGCACACCGTCGCCCTGCGCGAACCGAGCGGCAACGAACGTCTGTTGACCTCGGAGCACATCGTCATAGCCACCGGCACCCGGCCGGCCCGCCCGGACAGCGTCGCGTTCGACGGCCGCACCGTCATGGACTCGGACAACGTGCTGTCCCTGGAGCGGGTGCCGCGCTCCATGGTCATCGTCGGCGCCGGTGTCATCGGCATGGAGTACGCCAGCATGTTCGCCGCGCTCGGCAGCAAGGTCACCGTGGTCGAGAAGCGCGCGGCCATGCTCGACATGTGTGACGTCGAGGTCGTGGAGTCGCTCAAGTACCACCTGCGGGACCTGGCCGTCACCTTCCGGTTCGGGGAGACCGTCGCCGCCGTGGAGCGGCACCCCCGGGGCACCCTGACCGTGCTGGAGAGCGGCAAGAAGATACCGGCGGACACGGTGATGTACTCGGCGGGCCGCCAGGGTCTCACCGACGGACTGGACCTGGACAAGGCGGGCCTGTCCGCGGACCGGCGGGGCCGGATCACGGTGGACGAGCACTTCCGCACCGGGGTGCCGCACATCTACGCCGTCGGCGACGTCATCGGCTTCCCGGCGCTCGCCGCGACCTCGATGGAACAGGGCCGGGTCGCCGCGTACCACGCCTGCGGGGAACCGGTCGGGCAGATGGACAACCTGCAGCCCATCGGCATCTACACCATCCCGGAGATCAGCTTCGTCGGCCGGACCGAGGACCAGCTCACCGAGGACTGCGTGCCGTTCGAGGTCGGGGTGGCCCGCTACCGGGAGCTGGCCCGGGGCCAGATCATCGGCGACTCGCACGGCATGCTCAAGCTCCTGGTCTCCCCGGAGGACCGGCGGCTGCTCGGTGTGCACTGCTTCGGTACCGGAGCGACAGAACTGATCCATATCGGTCAGTCGGTGATGGGTTGCGGGGGCACGGTCGACTACTTGGTGGACGCGGTGTTCAACTACCCGACGCTCGCGGAGTCTTACAAGGTCGCGGCCCTCGACGCCACCAACAAGCTGCGGCAGCTCGACCGGCTGGAGGACTGAGGGACTGACGGAACGTCTGCTTCCGATGTGAGAGTTGATGGCTCCAAGTGGCATATGTGATTACCGCTCGGTCAGCTTGAAAGGTCAAAGAGGGCCGCTATAGTCACACCCACACACGCGGTGTGACCGCCCGCCGACTCTCGGCATGCGGCCTTCACCACCCCTTTCTTCTCCTGGCCGACCCCTGCCCCGAGGCCATCCCTCACCGGGTCCGAGGACGGTCGCGCACCCCCCACCCGTACCGCCGCGGGCCTGCACTCCTGTGCGCCGTGCACGACCGGAAAGCAGCACAACCTATGAGCAACAACAGGGGCAGAGGGCTGCAGGCCAACGCCCTCGGCACGTTCGACACGGTGGTCATGGCCGTCGCGGGCAGTGCACCGGCGTACTCGCTGGCCGCGACCACCGCGGTGCTGGTCGGGTCGGTGGGGCTGGCCAGTCCGGCCGCGCTGCTGTGGTGTGCGATACCGATGCTGGGCATCGCGCTCGCCTTCAGCTACCTGGGCCGTATCGACGTGAACGCGGGCGCCAGCTACTCCTGGGTGGGCCGTACCCTGCACCCCTTCCTCGGCTTCGTCAGCGGCTGGGCGCTGGTGGTGTCCGCGACCATCTTCATGGTGGCCGGCTCACTGCCCGCCGGGTCGATGACGCTGTCCCTGTTCGACGCGGACCTCGCCGACAACGTGGCCCTGTCCACCGTGGTCGGCGCCGCCTGGTTCCTGATCATGCTCGCGGTGGTGCTCGGCGGCGCCCGCCTCACCGTGCGCGCCCAGCTGCTGATGTCCGGCATCGAGCTGACGATCCTGCTGCTCTTCGCGGTGCTGGCCCTGTTCCACACCGGCAACGCCCGCGCCTTCGACTGGTCCTGGCTCGGCTTCTCCCACTTCGACGGCGTCTCCGGCTTCGCCTCGGGCGCACTCATCGCCGCGTTCTACTACTGGGGCTGGGACGTCACCAGCAACCTCAGCGAGGAGACCCGCAACTCCCGGCGCACCACCGGCCTCGCCGGCCTGATCGGCGTGGGCATCGTCTTCGCCCTGTTCGAGGTGTTCACGATCGCCGTGAACGTCATCCTGTCCTCGGACCAGATCGCGGCGAACGACGCCAACGTCCTCGGCGTGCTGGGCGACGAGATCTGGCCGGGCTGGGGCGGCAAGCTGCTCATCGTCGCCGTGATGCTCTCCACCATCGCCACCCTGGAGACGACCCTCATCCAGGTCACCCGCTCGCTGTTCGCGATGGGCCGGGACCGGACGATGCCGACCGCCCTCGGCAAGGTGCACCGCACCTGGAACACCCCGCACGTGGCGATCGCCGTGGTCGGCGCGGTGGCCCTGACCCTGTTCATCGCCTCCAACGCGCTGGGCTCGGTGGGCGAGATCCTCTCCGACGCCATCTCGGCGATCGGCCTGCAGATCGCCGTCTACTACGGCCTCGCGGGCCTCGCGGTGGTCGTGGCCTACCGCAAGATGCTGTTCAGGTCGGCGGGCAACTTCCTCCTCGGCGGGCTCTGGCCGCTGGGCGGCGCGGTGTTCATGTTCTGGATCTTCGTCGAGTCGCTGGGCGAGCTGAGCACCGCGGCGATCGCGATCGGCATCGGCGGCCTGGCCGTCGGCCTGGTCCCGATGCTCTGGTACTGGAGGCAGGGCAGCGACTACTACCGGCCGGCCAAGCTGGACGCCACCCGCACGGTCGAGGCCGACTACGTCCCCGACGACCCTGTCACCGTGCAGGCCCAGGCTTACGAAGGTCTCCCCACCGACTTCTGAGGTACGAGTCCGATGGCGCGCGACCGCTTCGCCCCCGACTTCGACCCGGACTGCGGGGACCAGCCCCTCACCTCGGCCCGTCAGGACATCGTCATCGGCCGCTGGCAGGGCCTGAGGGACCTGCTGCGGGCCACCGGCCCGGACTGGCTGGTCCGGGGGCACCGGGTACGGCTGCTGGCGCAGGCCTGCGCGGGCAGTTCGACGGCGGAGTCCTGGCTGGCCACCGAGCCGCACGGCGCCGACGCGCTGGTGCTGCGCGCGGCGACCGAGACGGCCCGGGCGTTCACCCTGGCCATCTCGGCGGGCCGGGGTGTCCCGATCGACCGGGCCAGGATCGACACCGCCGTGCTGGCCTGCCTGGCCGCCGCCGAGGCGTACCCGCAGGACCCGACCCCCTGGGTCTCCCTGATCTCGGTGGCCCGGCTGTATCCGACCGGGGTGCGCCGGCAGGAACTCGCCCGCTGGTGGGACGAGTTGCACCGGCGCGACCCGTACAACGTGGAGGGCCACCTCCAGGTGCTCCACTACTACTCCGCGCGCTGGCACGGCACGCACGGCCTGATGTACGACTTCGCCCGGGACGCTGCCGGGGTCGCCCCACCGGGCTGCGCGCTGCCCGTCCTGGTGCAGTACGCCCGCGTCGAGGAGTTCCGGTACGCCCTGGACGCGGCGCAGGGTCAGCAGAACGCGGTCGCGCTCAGCCAGCACTGGAAGCACGACGGCGCGGTCAGCGACGTACGGCGCACCTGGGAGCGGTGGATCACCCATCGCGGCGAGACCCCGGTGGCCCCGGGCGAGCTGCGGGACCTCAACTACCTGACACACGCGGCCTGTCAGGCGGGCGTCACGGACGTCGCCACGGACCTGCTGCGGCTCATGGGGCGACGGGCCACCCGCACGCCCTGGTCGTACACCGGGGACGCGGAGAAGCAGATCGTGAAGTGGCGGGCGGATCTGAAGGTGCGTGGGTGACGGCTGAGCGCTCCGCTGGAAGTGCCGCGTGCCGCGATGTGCCGACTGCCGACTGCGGCGCCGTCGTGGCTGGTCGCGCGGTTCCCCGCGCCCCTACGGGGCGCTGCCGAACCGCAGCGGACTTCGCTGGACCCGCTCAGCCCTCGGTCTGCTCGGCGGGGCGGGCGAGGCCGGTGGTCCACTTCTCCTCGATGCGCCCCGCCTTCCAGACCAGCAGGGCGATGGCCCAGGTGGCGAAGAAGAGGCCGACGATGACGAAGCCGACGGTGTTGAGGTCGAGGCCGGCGACCCAGTCCCAGAAGAAGCCGTGCAGGTCGAGCTTGTCGGCGAGGAGGCCGAGGAGTTCCACGGTGCCGATGATGAGGGCGACGGCGACGGACAGGCCGGTGATGGTGAGGTTGTAGTAGACCTTGCGGACCGGCTTGGAGAACGCCCACTCGTAGGCGAAGTTCATGAACGAGCCGTCGATGGTGTCGAGCAGCGACATGCCGGCCGCGAAGAGCACCGGCAGGGTGAGGATGGCGTACCAGGGCAGGCCGGAGGCGGCGCCGGAGCCGGCGAGGACCAGCAGGGCGATCTCGGTGGCGGTGTCGAAGCCGAGCCCGAACAGCAGGCCGAGCGGGTACATCTGCCAGGGCTTGCTGATCGAGCCGGTGACCCGGCCGAGGAAGCGGTTCATGAAGCCGCGGTTGTTCAGCTGCGTCTCCAGCGCGGCCTCGTCGTAGGCGCCGGAGCGCATCTGCCGGAACACCTTCCAGATGCCGGCCAGGATGACGAGGTTGATGCCGGCGATGAGGTAGAGGAAGGTGCCGGAGACGGTCGTACCGATGAGGCCGGTGACCTCGTGCAGGTGCGAGTCGTCGTTCTGGACCGGTCCGGCCAGGGTCTTCATGCCGAGCGAGAGCAGCAGGGCGAGACCGAAGACGATGCTGGAGTGGCCGAGGGAGAACCAGAAACCGACCGACAGCGGCCGCTGCCCCTCCCCCATCAGCTTGCGGGTGGTGTTGTCGATGGCCGCGATGTGGTCGGCGTCGAAGGCGTGCCGCATGCCCAGCGTGTACGCGGTCACGCCGATGCCGATGCCGAAGGACTCGGTACCGACGCTGAAGTGCTGCGGTGCGATGATCCCGACCAGCGTGCCCCAGCCGATGACGTGCAGGGCGAGTACGAAGCCGGCCATCCCGCCGACCCTGATCCACTCCTGCCGTGTCATGGAGCCCCGGACACGGCGCCAGGCCGAGCGCTTGGCGTCGGCCTGGACGGGGCGGGACGGAGCGGAACCAGGGGCGGCCGTCATCGGGAGGTGACATCCTTCGGTCGAGCAGTGGGCAGCTGCCATCGGCAGCCTTGTGCCATCCTCCCGTACCTGCAAATGGTTCGCATCAATGCCCGCGGCAGGCCTTCACCAAGAGAATCCCACGGGAAGGTAAAGGCCGGTGCGGCGGTCAGGCGGTCGCCAGCAGTCCGCTCCCCAGCCAGTCCTCGGCGTTCCTCACGCCCGGCAGGGCGAAGAAGTAGCCGCCGCCGGTCGGCGAGATGTAGTCGACGAGGGGCTCGTCGATGAGCCGGGTCTGGGTGGCCTCGAACTGGCGCCGGACGTCCTGGTTGTAGCAGCAGAAGACCAGGCCCATGTCGAGGTTGCCGACGCTGTCGATGCCCCGGTCGTAGTTGTAGCCGCGGCGCAGGATGCGGGAGCTGTCGGTCTTCGCGGTCCGCGGGTTGGCGAGCCGGATGTGGGCGTCCAGCGGGATGGCGTTGCCCTTCGGGTCCTTGGCGTACTGCGGGATGTCGGTCTCCTTGGCGCCGTCCAGCGGGGCGCCGGTGTCCTTGCGGCGGCCGAACATCAGCTCCTGCTCGCTGAGCGAGACCCGGTCCCAGAACTCGACGAGCATCCGGATGATCCGGACGACCTGGTAGCTGCCGCCCGCCGTCCAGGCCGGCTCACCCTGCCCCTCGCCGACCCAGATCAGCCGGTCGGTCTCCCGGGCGGAGCCGACGTCCGGGTTGGCGATGCCGTCCTTGAAGCCGAGCAGGTTGCGCTGGGCGCCGGTGGGGCGAGGGGCGTTCTGGAAGCCGTCGATCCGCCACCTGATCTGCATGGCGCCGCGGGTGTGCTTGGCGATGTCGCGCAGCGCGTGCAGCACGGTGTCGGTGCTGGCGGCGCAGATCTGCAGCGAGAGGTCGCCGTGGCACTCGGCGGCCTTCAGGTTGTCGTTGGGGAAGGTCCGCATCGGCGTCAGCCGGGCCGGCTTCGCCTTCGCCAGGCCGTAGCGGTCGTCGAAGAGGGAGGCGCCGACGCCGACGGTGACGGTCAGCGCGTCGGAGGGGACCTCGGGGCCGAGGATGCCGTTGTCGGCGGGCGGCGCGCCGACGCCGAGGTCCTCGGGGGCGCCGCCGGAGGTGAGGAAGCGGGCCCGCTCGGTGATCGTCTTCAGCAGGTCGGAGAGTCCCTGCCGGTCGTCGGCGATGACGTCGAGGGAGACGAAGGTGGCGGCGGCCGGGGCCGGGGTGAGGATGCCGGCCTGGTGGGTGCCGTGGAAGGGGACCTTCGTGGTGCCGGTCGCGTCGGCGGCCCGGGCCTCGGCGGTGCCGCCGGCCTGGCTCAGCGCGAAGCCGCCGCCGGCCAGGACCGCGCCCGCGGCCCCGGCGCCCAGCGCGGTCCGCACGAAGGAGCGGCGGCCGGCGCCCATCGGGCAGGACGGGGTGTCGGCAGCGGACATCGGAGGGTTCCCTTCGTCGTACGGGTGCGGGTGCTCTGCGCGGTTCATCAGGCGGACTTCCTGATCTCCAGGAGGTCCGGCACCGGGGCGAGGTCCTCCAGGAGCTGGCCGGTGGCTCCGGCGATCCGCTGCCGGGTGACGGTGTCGAGCTGCTCGACCGGGGTCCAGGTCGCGCCCTGGTGCTGGGCGTCCAGGAGCTTCTGGAGGCGGGCGATGTCCGCGTCGACGACCGGCAGCAGCTTCGGCGCCCGGGTGGTCAGCAGCGGGCGCAGTACGGTGAGGAGCTCGCGGGTGCCTGCGAGGTTGGCGTCCGCGGTGGCGAGGTTGGTGCCGCTGCCCTCGTCGGTGTCTGCGGTCAGCTCGAACTGGAGGGTGTTCTCCAGGATCTCGTGGGCGCGCAGCGGCAGGTCGCCCGGGTCGAAGTCCTGGGACGGGAACGCCTTCTGGAGCCCGGCGGCCGCGTCCGCGAGGGCCTGGACCGGCGCCTTCAGCCGTCCGGCGGTCTGCGCGTGCCACAGCCCGTACTCGACCCGGTGGAATCCGGCGAAGTCCTGGTCGGCCACCCCGCCCGGGAGGCCGTCGGCGCGGCCGTTGATCTTCTGGTCGTAGTCCTCGAAGGTGCCGTAGGCGGCGCCGAGGGAGGCGTAGGTGAGGTGGGCGGTCAGCCAGTCGGTGCGGGCCTTGGCGAGGTGGTTGCCCGCGATGTCGTCCTGGAGCGTGCGGGTCTGCGCGACGAGGGTGGCCAGGCCCTGTTCGACATAGGCCTTGTACGCGGTCAGCGGTGCGGTGAGGTCGTTCTCGGAGACCGGTACGACCGCCTTGGTGCTGCCTCCGCCGCCGCTGACGGTGACCGACCGCGAGGTGACGGCCTTGCCGCTGGAGGGGACGCAGCGCCAGGCGTAGGTGCCGCCGGCCACGGTGGCGACCAGGTCGCGGGTGGTGCCGGGGGCGAGGCCCTCGACCTCGCCGTAGACCGCGTTGCTGCCCGGGTCGATCAGGTACACCTCGGCGGTCTTGCCGCCGGTGTTCTGCATCCGGAAGGTCTGCCGGCCCGGCTTCGGCGCGGTGAAGCCCTTGCCGCACTCGGTCTCGGAGACGGCGACGGTCTGCCCGCCGCTCGGCTTGGGCCGGGCGAAGGCGACGACGAGCCCGGCGACCACGGCGGGGACGGCGACCACGGCCACGGGCACGACCCAGGCAGGCCGGCGCCACGGCTCCCTGGCGGGCTTGCCCGGTTCCGGCCGGCCGGCGGCGAGGTCCGGCCGCGCCTGCGGCTCGGGCTCCCCTGCGGCGAGCCGCGCCGCCGAACCGGCGGCGGCGGGCTCGGGCCGCGACTCGGGCCGGTCCGCACCGGGATCCGGCACGGCCCCGCCGGCAGCGGATTCCGGCTCGCCCTCACCCGCGACCGGCTCCGGCTCCGGCCGGCCTGCGGCAGCGGTCGGCTCCTTCCGCTCGGCGGCCGGCTTCGGTACGGACGTCCGCACTCCGCGCACGAACAGGGTCATGACGACGGCCAGATAGGCGACGTACCCGGTCACCTGCAGCCAGGTCATCGTCGGTGTGATGTTGAGGACGCCCTGGAGGAGGGTGCTGTACCAGGAGCCCGCGTCGATGTGGCCGCTGAGGTCGACGGCGTAGGCCGTGTTGCCCGGGAGGACGCCGCCCTCCTGGAGGTCGCGCAGTCCGTAGCCGAGGACGCCGGCCGCGATCACGATCAGGACCGCGCCCGTGTAGGTGAAGAACCTCGTGAGGTTGATCTTCAGCACGCGTCGGTACAGGCCCCAGCAGAGGCCGGCCGCCAGGACCAGGCCGATCCCGGCGCCGGTCAGGGGGCCCGCGGACTCGCCGGCCGCCTTGGCCGTGGTCCACAGGAACAGCGCGGTCTCCAGGCCCTCACGGCCGACCGCGAGGAACGAGGTGAGGATCAGGACGCCCGAGCCCATGGCCAGGGCGCCGGTGACCTTCTCCTTGATCTCGCCGGCGAGGCTGCGGGTCGAGCGGCGCATCCAGAAGACCATCGCGGTGACGAAGGCGACCGCGATCACGCTGAGGGTGCCGCCGAAGGCCTCCTGGGCGGTCGCGGAGAGGGAGGCGGCGGTGAAGGTGAGGACCGCGCCGAAACTCATCGCCAGCGCGATCGCGGCCAGGACACCCGTCCACACCTGCGGCAGCCGGTTCCTGGCCTCGGCCCGCACCAGCGTGGCGACGAGGATCGAGACGATCAGCCCGGCCTCGAGACCCTCCCTCAGCCCGATCAGGAAACTAGGAAACGCGTCGTCCCACATCCGTCGCAGCCCTCCCCGGCAGGCCCGTCCCCGCCCCTTGGCTCGAACTTAGTGAAGGCATGCCTTACTCCGCCGACCATGATGACTACACCCATGTAGTCAGTCGGTCATGAACTGGCAATGGTGCGGCAAAGGCCGCGACCGGACCCGGACGTGACCCGGACGCGGACCCGCGGGAACGCCGGCGTGGCGCCGATCGTCTACATTCGAGTAGACCGACTACACCTTCGTAGTCACCGGATCGTCGTAGTCACCGGAAAGGGCCGTCGTCGGCGTCATGGCAGGCAAGAGGACCGCGGAGTTCGCGGGGAGCGTCGCGTTCGGGGCCTGGACGGCGTTCGCGGTGCTGGCCCTGGTCGTGACCGGGCTGCACGGCGCCCCGCTCGGCCCGGACCGCACCCTGCTGGACTGGTCCCTCGCGCACCGGCCGGACGTGGCGGTGGCCGTGGCCCGCGGGATCACCGCGACCGGCACCGGGGTCGTGCCGTACGCCCTGGTCGTGGCGGCCGGGGTGGCCGTGGGCCGCACCCGGCGGCAGCGGCTGGTCGCCGCGCTCCTCGGCGCCGGTTGCCTCGCCCTGGGCCAGACCGCCCGGAGCGCGCTGATGGAGCTCGTCGGCCGGGCCCGGCCGCCGCAGGCCGACTGGCAGACGTCCGCCTCCGGCTGGTCGTTCCCCTCCGGGCACAGCACCACGGCCGCGCTGGCCGCCGGCCTCCTGATCCTCGCCCTCCGGTGGCGGGCCCCGCACGGCCGTACGCCCTGGTGCGTGGCCGTCGCCTGCTGGGGGCCGGCCGTCGGGGCCACCCGGGTGTTCCTCGGCGTGCACTGGTGCACCGACGTGCTGGGCGGCTGGCTGTTCGCGGTCGGGTGGCTCGGGATCTGCGTGTACGCGGCGGCCCGGTGGGTTCCGCGCGCCTGGGTACCGGACGACGTACCGGAGAGACCGGTGGCCGCGCCGTGAGTCAGGACGCGGCGCGGGGTCCGTCCGGGCGGGTGCGGCGCTGGTCGACCATCTCCCGGGTCAGGTCCGCCGTCTCGGGCTCCGGCAGCCGTTCGAAGCCGTCCTCCGTGATGACCGAGACCAGCGGGAAGATACGGCGGCTGAGGTCGGGGCCGCCGGTCGCCGAGTCGTCGTCGGCCGCGTCGTAGAGCGCCTGGAGTGCGGCCAGGGCGGCCTCGCGGCGGGTGAGGCCGGGGCGGTACAGCTTCTTCAGGGCGCCTCCGGCGTACGGCGAGCCGCTGCCCTCGGCGTGGAACGCGCGCTTCTCGTACAGGCCGCCGGCGACGTCGAAGCTGAAGATGCGGCCGCGTTCACCCTCCGGCGCCCTGGGGTCGTAGCCGGCGAGCAGCGGGACGACGGCGAGGCCCTGCATGGCCTGGCCGAGGTTCTCGCGGATCATCGCGGCGAGCCGGCGGGCCTTGCCGTCGAGGGTCAGGGGGATGCCCTCGACCTTCTCGAAGTGGGTCAGTTCGACCTGGTAGAGCTTGACCATGTCGAGGGCGAGCCCGACCGTGCCGGCGAAGGCGACCGCCGTGTGGTCGTCCGCGGGGTGCACCTTCTCCAGGTCGCGCTGGGCGATGAGGTTGCCCATGGTGGCCCGGCGGTCGCCGGCGATCAGCACCCCGTCGCGGTAGGCGAGGGCGAGGACGGTGGTGCCGTGCGGGAAGGCGTCGGGCGCGGCGACCGTGCCCGGGGGCAGCGGGCTGCGGGTGGGCAGCAGTGCGGGCCGGTGCGCGGCGAGGAACCGGGCGAAGGACGAGGTCCCCGGCGTGAAGAACTCCTCCCCCAGCCGCCCCCCGGTGTCGTTCTCCGGCATACCAGTCCCCCTCCTGTCGGCCGACGACACCGGACTCCTACCTACTGCGGGCCGCCGGGAAACGCCCGCCCGGTCACAGCGCCCGGCGCCGGATCAGCACCCCGAGCACCAGCAGGCCCGGCAGCAGCGGCAGCCACACGGTCAGCAGCCGGTAGCCGAGCACGGCGGAGGCGGCCGCGGCGGCCGGGGTTCCGGAGGCGGTGAGGGCGAGCGCGAGGGCGGCGTCGAGGGAGCCGAGCCCGCCCGGGGTGGGCAGCAGCGCCGCGGCACCGCTGGCCGCGAGGTAGAGCAGCGCCACCCGGGCCGGGGCGAGCGGCAGTCCGACGGCCCGGGAGACGGCGATGAGGACCAACGCGTGCAGCCCGGCGAAGGCGAGCGAACCGCCCCACAGCGCGGCCGCGCGGACCGGACGGGCGTGCAGGGCCCGGATGTCGGCGGTCACGGCGGCCGCCGCGCCCCGGCAGCGGGGCCACACCCGGGCCCCGACAAGGACAAGGACCACGACGACCGCCGCGGCGACGGCGAGGAGGGCGGCCACGGACACGTGCGGGATCCGCAGCAACCCCGGACACGCGGGGGCGAGGACGGCGACGAGGGCCAGCCGGACCACCGCGCCGGCGGCCGCCTTGACCGCGAGGGCCGAAGCGCCGCGGCCCGCCGGAAGTCCGCAGCGCATCAGGAACCGCAGGTTCACCGCGCCCGCGCCGAGCCCGGCGGGCAGCACGTGGTTGGCCGCGGAGGCGGCGAACTGCGCGGCGACCAGCCGCCCGCCGGGCAGCCGGCACGCGACCGCGCCCTGCTGGGCGAGCGCGGAGGACACCCAGGTCCCGACCGCCGCCACGGCCGCCACCAGCAGCCACCCCTGGTCGGCGACGGCGAGCCGGACCGCCCCGTGCGTCACGGCCGGCCAGTGCCGCCGGACCAGCCAGCCGGCGCCGAGCAGCAGCACGAGGCAGACGCCGCTCTGCCAGTAGAGTCCCCGGCGCCCCAGGACGGGCGTGGCGTTCACGTTCGGGACCATCGAGGCACCCCCCCTGTTCCTCTGCGATGCGCGGGACCCTTCATGGACTCAGGGACAAACACTGACAAATTAACCGGACTTATCGGCGGAGGCAGCGCGGGTACGGCCATACGAACGGCGGCACTACGCGCTGTAAGGTTGTGCCATGGCTGGCACAGGGTCCCGCGGCAGGGCGGAGCGGCGCAGCGCCGGGGAGCTCGAGAGCGAGGTCCTGGCAGCCCTGTGGGCGACCGAACGCCCCTTGACCCCGGCCGAGATCCAGACCGAGATCGGCGGCGGGCTCGCCTACAACACGGTCCACACCATCCTGAAGCGGCTGTACGACAAGGGCCTGGTGCTGCGGGACGCCGACGGGCGGCGCGGCGCGTACCGGCCGGCGAAGAACGCGGCCCAGCTGACCGCCGAGGCCATGCACGAGGCCCTGGACCGGGGCCCGGACCCGATCGCCGCGCTCCAGCAGTTCGTCTCCGGGCTGAGCCCGGAGGAGGAGCGGGCGCTGCGGAACCTGTTCGCCGGAGGCGGCGCATGAGGTTCGACGTCTACACCCCACTGCTGGTCTCCCTCCTGCTGCCCCTGGTCAGCCCGGTGGTCGGCCGCCGGATGGCCCCCGCGCTGGCGGCACGCGTACTGGCGTCCGCCGCCGTGCTCACCGCGGCCGCGGCCACCTGGTCGCTGATCCTGCTGACGACGGCCCTGCTGGGCGACGCGCCGCCGGTGGTCCGGGAGGCCCACGAGGACGGCCGCCCACTGGCCGACCCGGTGCCCGAGGTCATCGGCGTCGCCGCGTGTCTCGCGCTGGCCGTGGTGGTCTGGCGGGTGCAGCGGGCGGTACGGGCCGAGCGGCGCACCCGGCGGGCGCTGCGCCGGCTCTGCGAGGGGCATCCGCGGGACACCGAGCTGGTGGTGGCCGCCTGCGAGGTGCCGCAGGCGTTCGCGATCCCGGGCCGACCGGGCCGCATCCTGGTCACCTCGGCGATGCTGGGCGCGCTGGCACCGGCGGAGCGGCGGGTGCTGCTGGCCCACGAGCGGGCCCATCTGCGGCACCGCCACGGCCGCCTGGTGACCGCGGTGACACTCGCCGCGGCCGCCAACCCGCTGCTCGGCCCGGTCCGTTCCGCCGTGACCTTCCTGGTCGAGCGGTGGGCGGACGAGCAGGCGGCGACCGAGGTCGGAGACCGCGGCACCACCGCCAGGGCACTGGCCCGGGCGGCCCTCAGCGCGGGCCGCGCCGCGCGCCCGGCCTGCACCCTCAACTTCACGGACCGCGCGGTCACGCGCCGGATCGCCGCCCTGCAGACGAGTCCGCCCCCGCATCTCTGGCCGGCCGCGGCAGCCGTTCTCGCCCTGGGCGCACTGGCGGCCCTGTTCGCGGCGGACGCGACGAGCGATCTCGTGGGGCTGCTGTGGAACGCGTTGACGTGACCGAGCGGGCCGCCGGAAGGATCGGAAGGCACGATCGAGTCGTTGCCCGGACGACGGGCGGATGAGCAGCTGGGCCGGCCGGCGGTCGATGCGGGCTCGGTCGGCTGTCAACCGGGGGCGGGCGCGAGCCGGAACACCGGCCAGCCGATCTCGGTACGCCAGGCTGCCGGATCCGGGTCGTCGCGCGGGCCGACGAGATAGGTCTCGTGCACCGGACCGTCGACCGCGAGGGCATGGTCGACCACCCAGGCGCCGAGCCGGCCGTAGGTGACGTCGATGTCGTCGTGCGGTCCGGGATGGACGACCACGGCAAGCTCGCCGGCCGGGAGATCCACCGGTCGCACCCGGCCCCGGGTCGGCGGGTCGGCCACAGGCCGGTGGACCAGCGCCGTTCCGCGACCGCGGGTGAACAGCTCGTTGGCGTAGCACCCACCCGGCGGCCCCAGTGCGGGCAGACCGGCGACCGCGGCGTCGAGTTCGGCCATCGCCCCGTCGTACCAGGAGGTCACCTCCTCGTGTCCGACGACGTCCTCGATCCCGGCGACCGTTCTGGCTGCCACCGGTCGCAGCTCGACCTGCAGGCCGCCGCCGTCGGGGCGCAGCAGGCTCCGCAGGGAGGTCAGAGCGGCTCGCGTGCGGTCCAGTTCCGCTTCCAGCCGCTGCACGTGTTCACCGACCAGGTCCGCGCGCTCCGCGGCGTCCTCGGTGGCGAGGATCTTGGCCACGTCGGCCAGCGGCACGTCCAGTTCACGCAGCCGATGGATGACCTGCGCGGCGGGGATCTGGTCGCTGGAGTAGCGGCGGTAGCCACTGACGGGGTCCACCGAGGCGGGCTCCAGCAGCCCGGACTCGTGGTGACGACGCAGGGTCCGCACACTCAGGTGCGTCAGCTGCGCGAACTCGCCGATCGTCAGTCCACGGGACATTCCCCCAGTGTGCATCCGCCGGGCTCGACGCGCTTGACCCTCTCCCCGGGGGAGGCCCCATCGTGATCGGCATGAGCCACCCGGCCGGCATGAAGGTTCTCGCACCCGGGCTTCTGAACCGGTCGCGGGCCGTGGCCTCCCCCACCCGATCAACTCTCGTAAGGCACCCCATGACCGACAGCACCGTTCGTATCGGCATCACCGAGCTGCCCGCGGCCGTCCGGCAGTTCGTGACCGCGCTCGACACCCGGGACACCACCGCGGTGGCCGGGATCCTGACCCCGCAGGCGAGCGTGACCGACGAGGGCCGCACCCACACCGGCATCCCCTCGATCACCGAGTGGATGGCCGGCGCCGCCTCCGAGTTCACCTACACCACCACGCCGGTGGCCGCCGAGCGCACCGGCACCCACCAGTTCACCCTCACCCAGCACCTGGAGGGCGACTTCCCCGGCGGCAGCGTCGATCTCGACTACCGCTTCACCCTCGAAGGCACGCTGATCAGCAGCCTGGTCATCGCCCCCTGACGCGCTGCCGCCTGTCACTCTCCAAGAATCCGAGGAGGAGCACTGTGAGGACATGGTTCATCACCGGCGGTACCGGTGGTTTCGGCAGGGCCTATGCCGACGTCGCGCTGGAGCAGGGCGACAACGTCGTGCTGACCGCCCGCCGGCCCGGGCAGCTCAAGGAATGGGCCGACCTGCACGGCGCCGAGGCGCGCGAGCGGATCCTGCTGCTGGAGCTGGACACCACCGACCCCCAGCAGGTCCGGGACACGGTCCGGGCCGCGGAAGCGCACTTCGGCGGGATCGATGTGCTGGTCAACAATGCCGGCCGCGGTTGGTACGGCTCGGTGGAGGGCTCCCCGGAGGCGGATGTACGCCGTTCCTTCGAGCTGAACTTCTTCTCCGTCGTCGACCTGGTCCGCGCGGTGCTTCCCGGAATGCGGGAGCGGCGCAGCGGATGGATCGTCAACATGTCCTCGGTCGCCGGGATCGCGGGCGTGCCCGGTTTCGGTTTCTACAGTGCCGCCAAGTTCGCGGTGGAGGGCATGACGGACGCGCTGCGCACCGAGGTGGAGCCGTTCGGTGTCCAGGTCCTCGCCGTGGAGCCGGGCGCCTTCCGCACCCGGGCCTACGCCAGCTTCGCCGAGGAGCCGGTGACCGAGACCGTGGAGGCCTACCGGGCGTTCGTGGAGAGCGTGCGGGTGGCCATGGTCGGTCAGGACGGCCGCCAGCCCGGCGATCCCCACCGCGGCGTCAGGGCCGTGGTCGACGCCATGGGCCAGGACTCCCCGCCCCGCCGCATCGTCCTGGGCAGCGGCGGCTACGACGCCGTCCACGACCGGCTGCGCGGCGCCCTGGACGAACTGCGCGCCCAGGAGACCGCCTCCCGGGCCGCGGACTTCCCCCCGGCGGGGTAGCCCGAGCGCGCACCCTGCGGCGACCCGGGGCACAGGGCCCTCGGCTGTCTGCTCAGGTCGGCTCAGGCGTTGGGGCGCTTGCCGTGATTGGCCTTCTTCTTCTTGCGGGCGCGTCGTTTGTTCCCTCGTTTGGCCATGGCAGATATCTCCCTAATCCATTATTTTCCACTCCTCGCCAGTCTAGATTCGCCCCGAGATGTCCGCATCAAGTGACGCAGCCCCGGCCCCTCAGGCCGGTCGGTTCGGTGCCCGGTGCGGTGGCTGCCGCGGAGCCGGGCCCGGGCGGGCCGGGGGCACCGCACGCACGGCGGGGCTGTCGGTGCCGACCGTCACCGGCTCCCCGTGGTGATGGACGGTGAGCGGCGGGCCGTCGAGGAGGGTGTACGTCGCCTTGTCGGCGCCGATCTCCACGCGGAGCCTGCTGTCGCGCAGTTGCAGGCTGAAGGCCAGCCTCCGCAGCCGCTCCGGCAGCCGCGGGGCGAACCTGGCGCCGTCGTCGTAGTGGCGCAGCCCGCCGAAGCCGGCCACCAGGGCCATCCAGGTGCCGGCGAGGGAGGCGATGTGCAGTCCGTCGCGGGTGTTGTGCTCCAGGTCGTCGAGGTCCATCAGCGCGGCCTCCGCCGTGTAGGCGTGCGCGAGCGTCAGGTGCCCGGCCTGGGCGGCGACGACGGCCTGGCAGCAGGCGGACAAGGAGGAGTCGCGGACGGTCAGCGGCTCGTAGTAGGCGAAGTTGCGGGCGATGTGCTCCTCGTCGAAGTACGCCTCGCAGGTGTACATCGCCAGCACCAGGTCGGCCTGTTTGACGACCTGTTTGCGGTAGAGGTCGAAGTAGGGGAAGTTCAGCAGCAGCGGGTACTGCTCGGGGCGGGTGTTCTCGAAGTCCCAGCGCTGGTAGCGGGTGAACCCGGCGTGCTGCTCGTGGACGCCGAGCTCGTGGTTGTAGGGGATGTGCACGGACTCGGCGGCGTCCCGCCAGGCCGCGCTCTCCTCCGCGTCGACACCGAGTTCCGCCGCCTGCCTCGGGTGGCGTTCGACGGCGTCGGCGGCGGCCAGCAGGTTCGCCCGGGCCATGAGGTTGGTGTACGTGTTGTCGTCGGCGACCGCGCTGTACTCGTCGGGGCCGGTGACGCCGTCGATGTGGAAGGCGCCGCGGCTGTCGTGGTGGCCGAGGGAACGCCACAGGCGGGCGGTCTCCACGAGCAGTTCGACGCCGGTGTCCCGTTCGAAGTCGGTGTCGCCGGTGGCGGCGACATAGCGGACCACCGCGTCGGCGACGTCGGCGTTGACATGGAAGGCTGCGGTACCGGCCGGCCAGTAGGCGGAGCCCTCCGAGCCGGCGATGGTCCGCCACGGGAACGCGGCCCCGTTCAGGCCCAGTTGGGCGGCGCGTTCGCGGGCGGCGGGCAGGGTGTTGTGGCGCCAGCGCAGCGCCTCGGCGACGGCGCCGGGGGCGGTGTGGGTGAGGACGGGCAGCACGAACATCTCGGTGTCCCAGAAGGCGTGCCCGTCGTACCCGGAGCCGGTGAGGCCCTTGGCGGGTATCGCCCGCTGTTCGGCGCGGGCACCCGCCTGCAGGACGTGGAAGAGAGCGAAGCGGACGGCCTGCTGGACCTCCTCGTCGCCGTCCACCTCGACGTCGGCACGGGACCAGAAGTCGTCCAGGTAGCCGCACTGCTCGTCGGCGAGCCCCTGCCAGCCCTCGTGGGCGGCGGCCGCGAGCGCCGCGTCCACCTGGTCGGCCATGGCGGGCAGCGAACGCACCCCGGACCAGCCGTGGGCGACGAACTTCTCCACCCGCAGCCGCTGCCCCGGCTCCAGCACGGAGGTGACGGTCAGCCGGGCCACGTCCACACCACTCTCGGCGCGGGCCGAGGTCCGCTCAGGACCGGAGACCGTGTGGTCGGCGGCGACGGCGACCCGCAGGCCGCTGCGCCGGGTGCGGTGCACCATGCGCAGCCGGTGCCCGGAGACGAAGTTGTCCTCCTGCTCCAGCGCCGACCCCAGCGCCACGGCGGCGCGCGGGTCGCCGTTGGACCCGGGCAACTGCTCGTTGGCGACCAGTTCGGACTGGACGACGATCCGGCAGCGCCGGTCGACGGCCTCCACCTCGTAGGAGACGGCGGCGATCGCCCGCTGGGTCAGCGACACCAGCCGGGTCGAGCGCACCCGCACGGTGGAGCCGGCCGGCGAGGTCCACTCGCAGGTCCGCTCCAGGACGCCCCGGCGCAGGTCGAGGACCCGCTCGTGGGCGACGAGCCGGCCGTAGCGCAGGTCGAAGGGTTCGTCGTCGACGAGCAGCCGCAGGATCTTGCCGTTGGTGATGTTGATGACGGTCTGCCCGGACTCGGGGTAGCCGTAGCCGGCCTCGGCGTACGGCAGCGGGTGCACCTCGTGCACGCCGTTGAGGTAGCTGCCGGGGAGGCCGTGCGGCTCGCCCTCGTCGAGGTTGCCGCGCCAGCCGACGTGCCCGTTGGACAGGGCGAACACCGACTCGCTCTGCGCGAGCACGTCGAGGTTGAGGTGCGTCTCACGGACCGCCCAGGGCTCCACGGCGTACGACCGGTGGGTGATCACTCCTTGCCTCCCAGCTCCGCGAGGTCCTTCACGACGGTGTCCGCGCCGTGCGCGTACAGGGCGTCGGTCTGCCCGACCCGGTCCACGCCGACGACGTACCCGAAACGGCCCGCGCGACCCGCGTCCATCCCGGCGAGGGCGTCCTCGAAGACCGCGCCCGCGGCGGGTTCGACCCCCAGGTCACGGGCGGCGGCCAGGAAGGTGTCCGGGTGCGGCTTGCCGGGCAGCCGGCGCTCGGCGGCCACGACCCCGTCGATACGGACGTCGAAGAAGTGCTCGGCGCCGATCGAGCGCAGCACGTCACGGCAGTTGGCGCTGGAGGAGACGATCGCGGTGCGCAGCCCGTGCGCGCGGACCGCCTCCAGGTAGCGCAGGGTGCCGTCGTAGGCCTCGACCCCCTGGGCGCGGATCTTCGCCAGCAGCAGCTCGTTCTTGCGGTTGCCGAGGCCGTGCACGGTCGGGGCGTCCGGCGGGTCGTCGGGGGTGCCCTCGGGCAGGTGGATGCCGCGGGAGTCGAGGAAGGCGCGGACCCCGTCGGCGCGCGGGCGTCCGTCGACGTACTCGTCGTAGTCGTCGACCGCGTCGAAGGGCCGCTGTCCGTCGCGGTCGCGCAGGAAGGCGTCGAAGGTCTCCTTCCAGGCCGCGGCGTGCACGACGGCCGTCTTGGTGACGACCCCGTCGAGATCGAAGAGACAGGCCTGGATGGTGTCGGGCAGACCGAGTGCAGTCATGACCCGCATCTTCCCCACCGGACGGCTTCGAGGGGGTGGCGCCCGCCACATTCCGGGCCCGGTGCCACACTTTTTGCGTGCCGCTGACTTTCGACGACCTTCTCGACCGCGCCCGTTCACTCGCCGGACGGGCCCCGCGCGCGATCCTCGGCATCGCCGGCAGCCCCGGCGCCGGCAAGACCACCCTCGCCGAACATCTGGTGCGGGAGCTGAACGGCGCCGGTGAGCCGTGGGCCGCGCACGTGCCGATGGACGGATTCCACCTGGCCGACGTCGAGTTGGACCGCCTCGGCCTCAGGGACCGCAAGGGGGCGCCCGCGACCTTCGACGCGGGCGGGTACGCGGCGCTGCTGCGGCGGCTGCGCACGGAGACGGACGTCGTGGTGTACGCGCCGGGTTTCGAACGGGTCCTGGAGCAGCCGCTCGCAGGCGCGATCCCCGTCCTGCCGACGGCCCGGCTGGTGGTGACGGAGGGCAACTACCTGCTGCTGACGGAGGGTCTGTGGACGCGGGTACGGCCTGCCCTGGACGAGGTCTGGTTCTGCGAGATCGACGAGACGGAGCGGGTACGGCGCCTGGTCGCCCGGCACGAGGAGTTCGGCAAGGCGCACGAGCAGGCGGTGGCCTGGGTGGCCGGCACCGACCAGCTCAACGCCGACCTGGTCGCCGCCACCCGGGACCGCGCGGACCTGGTGGTTCCCGAGACGGTACTGGGCAGCGCCCCGTAAGAGGAGCGCCCCGTAAGAGGAGCGCCCCGTAAGAGGAGCGCCCCGTAAGGGGCGCGGGGCCGTATCCGATATGCGGCTGCCGCCGCGTGGGCGCGACCAGCCACGACGTCGCCGCAGCCGACAGACGGCCTGCCGCGGCAGTTCCAGCGCAGCGCTCAGCAGGCGGCGAGAGCCAGTTCGGGATCCCCGTGCGCGTCCTCGCCCCCGATGACCGCCGTGAACGCCTCCGTGTGCACGGTCAGGTCGCCCTCGAACGACGGCGTGAAGTCACCGCCGGGCCCGTACCGCACGGCGAACACGTGCAGCGACTCCGGTGCGCCCGGCGCCGGTTCGGCCTCGTACGCCGTGGAGGCGACCAGATGGCGCCAGCCCTCGTCCGGGTTGCCGTAGCCGCGCGGGTCGGCGGCTAGGGCGAACGCGGCCTGTTCCTGGGTGAGTTCGGTGCGCGCGTCGAAGTGGTCGGCGCCCTGCGCCGAGGGGTGTGTGAGCCGCAGCGCACCCGCCGAGGCGACCTCGCCCTCGGCGACCCTGCGCACCCGGTCGCCGTCGTCCGCGGCGTACGGCAGCCCGGCCAGCAGGTACGGCGTCCCGGCGAGCCGCTCCACGGCCACCGTCACCCACAGCCGGGTGCCGTCCGTGACGTACAGGGAACGCACGTGGCGCAGCACGTGGTCGCGGCCCACGACCGGCTTGCTGACCAGCTTGGCGGTCAGGCCGTCGGCGCTCATGTCCCGGACCCGGACCTCGCCCATCGGCCTGCAGTACAGGAAGCCGTCCAGGACCGGGCCGAAGCCGGGCTGGCGGTTCACCGCCGCCGGCAGGTAGTAGGTGCCGGCGGCCTCGACCAGCGACGGGGTCATCCGGCTGTCGAAGGCCACCGAGACGGAGCCCGCGCGGAGTTGGTGGCGGGCCGGGGCGGTCGCCGGGTCGCGGTGCCAGGGGGTGGTGTCCTGGATCTGCCAGACCAGCATCCAGGCGAAGTGCCCGTCGACACCGCCGTCCGGCTTGACCGCGTGCCGGCCCCAGTTGGTGTCGCCCCGGTAGCGGCCCAGGTCGGATCCGATCCGGGCGCCGAAGTAGCGCAGCCCGAGGACGGATTCGAAGCCGGAGTGCTGTTCGCTGTAGCGGGGGCCGCCGTTGTCGAAGCCGCCGCCCGGCAGGCGGGCGTCGAGGTAGCGGGCGAGTGCGTCGCCGTCCTCGGCGAACATCTCCGAGTCGCTGATCCGGTGGGCCTGGGCGAGGAAGGACAGGGAGATCGGGCCGTAGTTGTTGTCGTAGGCGCCGCCGTGCTCGGGCGGCAGCAGTGCGCCCCGGTCCAGGACCCGGTGGGCACGGATCTTGTCCGCGTACAGGGCCAGTGCCCGCTCGCGGACCGGCTCGGCCTCCTCGGGCGGGAGGTGCCGGGCCAGCATCAGGCCGCCGACCACGCACCCGATGGCCTGGTTGCCGGCCTCCTGCGGGTTGAAGAAGGTGGCCTCGGTCAGCCAGCGCCAGTAACCGCGGGCCACCTCGACCAGCTCCGCGCGCCGGCCGTCGTCGACCAGGCCGTCCGCGAGGTCGAGGATGTTCACGGCCTGGAGCAGCGCCCAGACCGTGCTGGGCCAGTCGCCGATCGGGTGTGCGCCCGCCGCCAGGACGTAACGGGCGTACGGCAGGCCGGAGTTGCGGACGGTGAGGTTCGGGTAGCCGGGGTTGTCCTCGGTGTAGACCCGTTCGCGCAGGTGGAAGGCGAGGCTGCGGGCCACCGCCTCCGGCAGCCGCGGGTCCTTGGACCGCTGCCAGGCGAGGGCCAGCAGGGAGGTGACGCCGAGGGAGGTGTCGCCGATGTCGTCGTCGGCGTCGGGGTGTTCGAGGTTGCCCTCGGGGGTGAGGCGGGCCAGGGCCTGTTCGACGACGTCGGCGAGGACCGCGTCGTACGCCTCGGGGGTGGACGGCAGGTCGTGCAGCGGGCCGAGCTGGCGCGGCAGGTGCATCGGAGGAGGTCAGCCCTTCATGCTGGAGGTGGCCGTGGCGGGGTTCGTCGGGGTCAGGCGACCGACGCGGGACGGCGGGCGGCGCGCAGTGCGACGGTCAGGGTGTGCGGGCCGAGCCCGCCGAGGTAGACGCGGTTCCCGGTCGTCGCGTCGGTGCCGCCGACCACGGTGTGGTCCTGCCCCGGGTCGTACCGTAGTACGTCGCTCCGGTCCGGACCGGCGAGCGGCTCGCCCGCCTCGACGTCGGCCTCGACCCGGATCTCGTCGTCGCCGGCCCGGTAGGTCAGCGGCCCGGTGCTCAGGCACCAGCGTCCGTCGCCGATCGGTTCGGCGCCCTCCGGCGTGCCGCCCGGCCGGAAGGTCAGTTCGAGGGCCCAGGGCACGCGTGGTCCACTGATGTCGATCCGCAGGTCGGCGCCGTCCTCGCGCAGCTGCACGTCGATGCGGGTGGTGTGGGAGACCTCGTCCCGGGGCCGGTCCGGGAAGGCCATCGCGGCCGAGAAGCGGCCTTCGTCCGTCACGCGGTAGGCGCCGTCGTCCTGGCGCAGGTCCGGTGGGAGCGGCTGGTAGTAGGCGGCCGTGAGGGTCTCGGTGAGCCGGTAGTGGTTCTCGGCGAGTTGTTGCATGTCCGCGGCGCGGAACGGGCCCAGGTCGAAGAATCCCCGCGAGAGGCGGACCGCGTCGAGGACGGCGTCGCCGGCGAACAGGCGCAGGAAGGTGGGGTTGCAGGCGAGGCCGGAGCGGATGCGCCGGTGTTCGGGCACGTCCGAGCCGCCGTACAGGACGCTGTGCGCGGTGGCGGAGGCATGCGAGGCGAGACGCGCCGTGGTGAGGTGGCTGTGGCGGGGCAGGGGTTCCGGCGCCGGTGCCGGGAGTGCGCGGCACAGGTCGGGGGTGAGGAGGGTCTGGGCGAGCAGGTCGGGGTCGTCGATGCCGCCGGCCTCGGCCAGCCGTGCCGCCCGGCTGAGGTCGCCCCGGCCGGTGCGGATGGCGAGCAGCCGGTAGTGCGGCAGGTAGGGCGCCAGCGGGAACGGGTGGTGCTGGTCCTGCCGCCGCGAGTGGACGGTCTCCACCGTGCCGTCCGGTCTGATGAGGTCCAGGGTCGCGGTGAGGTTGCGTTCGACGGCGTCCCGCAGGTCGGTGCGGCCGAGGACGTCGGCCAGGAGCAGCAGCGACGGGTTGGACACGTGGGACGCGTAGACGGCGCTGCGCTCCGAGTACAGGCCCTCCGCGTCGATGTCGACGCCCTCGGCGAGCCACGCGTCGACGCGGTCGAGAAGCCTGCTGTCCGGGAACGACCGGTGCAGCCGGGCCAGCGCCGCGCAGAGCTCCCAGCGGTGGTTCGGGGTGTGCACCCCGCCGGTCAGGAGGGCGCCGGAGGCGGCGCCGGCGATCTCGGCGAGCGCGGCCGTGACCTCGCGCAGTTCGGGACCCGCGGCCGCGGCGAGGACGTGCGCGTCGCACACGTCGTTGACGGTGAACGCGGAGTCCGGCGGTGACTGCACGTTGTCGCCGCCGGCGAACAGGCCGGTGGCGGTCTGCGCGGCCCGGAGGGCGGCCAGCTGGGTCATCGCGGCGGCGACGGCCTGCCCGCTGCCGTGCAGTGCCGAGTCCGGGGAACGGTAGGCCGCGACCAGAGTCTTCACCCGGCGGGCCAGGGTGCGGTGGGTCGCACCGGCGGGTTCCGCGCCGGGGCCGGCCGCCAGCGGGGCGGCCGGCCGGTCGGCCGCCCCGGCCGCCGCGCGGACGAACTCGTGGTCGAGCGGGGTGGGCAAGGTCAGTCCTTCAGGCCGGCGTTGATGTCGGCGCCCATGACGTAGCGCTGGAAGACCAGGAAGATGACGATCAGCGGGATCATCGAGATGACCGAGGCGCCGAGCAGGACCGACCAGTTGATGTTCTGGGCGCCGACGATGCTCTGGATGCCGATCTGCACGGTGAACTTGTTGGGGTCGTTCAGCATCAGCAGCGGCCAGATGTAGTCGTTCCACCGCCACTGGAAGGACAGGATGGCGAGGGTCAGCATGATGGGCCGGGAGAGCGGCACCATGATCCGCAGGAAGATCGACAGTTCGCGGGCGCCGTCGATGCGCGCGGCTTCCACGAGTTCGTCGGGGACCGTCAGGAAGAACTGGCGGAACATGAAGCATCCGGTCGCCGTGAGGACGGCGGGGAGGATGACGCCGGCGAACGAGTTGTAGAGGCCGAGGTTGCGGACCACCAGGAACTCGGGGGCGAGCATGACCTCGCCCGGCAGCATCGTGGTGGCCAGGATGCAGATGAAGAAGGCCTTGAGCCACTTGTTGTCGTACTTGGCCAGCGCGTACCCGGTGCAGCAGCTGGCGCCCACCGTGAGGATCGTCGTGATCACGCACACGAGGGTCGTGTTGATGAAGTACTGCGAGAAGTTGGCGCTGCGCCACGCAGTGAAGTAACCCGACAGCGTGGGGTGGCGCGGAATCAGCTGCAGCGGGTAGGAGAACAGGTCCCCGGCCGGTTTGAAGGAGCTGAGGATGAACCACAGCACCGGCAGCCCGTAGAGGCACGCCAGGATCCACAGCAGTGTCGTCGCCGGCACCGCTCGGCGGAGCCCGCCGCTGCCCGTGCCGCGGGACCGCTTCTTGGCCGCGGCCCGTCCCGAATCGGAGTCGACCGAGCGGGGCATGTCTGTGGTTGTCATCGGTTCTCCACCCGTCGGTTGACGATCAGCTGGATGATCGCGACGGCCATCAGGATGAGCATGAGCACGAACGACGCGGCGCTCGCGTAGCCGATCTGGCCCCGTTGGAAGCCGGTCTGGTAGATGTACTGGACAAGCAGGTTGTTCGACGTTCCGGGTCCGCCGTTGTTGAGGGAGACGAACACCGGGTATTCCTTCATCGCGTTGATCGTGTTGAGCAGGATCACGATGAACGAGGTGGGCGCGATGCTCGGCAGCGTGATGCTGAAGAACTGGCGCCAGGGACCGGCGCCGTCGAGCGAGGCCGCCTCGTAGTACGACACCGGTACGTTCTTGATCGCCGCGATGAACAGCAGCATCGAGAAGCCCGTCCAGGCCCAGGACGCGGCCATCACCACCACCAGCAGCGACAGGTCGGCGTTCGACTGCCACGGAATGGCGTGCCCGCCGAGCTTCTCGACGAAGTAGTTGACCAGTCCGAAGTTCTCGCCGAACAGCCACCGCCACAGGACACCCACGACGATGGGTGACAGCAGCCACGGGATGAAGAAGATGACCCGGGCGACCGACGCGCCCTTGGCGTGCTTGCTCACCAGCATGTTGGCGATGAGCAGTGAGGCCGCGAAGTTCAGCGGGACGAAGAGGACGGCGTAGAGCAGCGTCCGGGTCAGCGCGTCGTAGAAGGCGGAGTCCCCGAACAGGTTGTGGTAGTTGTCCAGTCCGATGAACTGGAACGCGCCCACACCGGTGTAGTTCGTGAAGGAGTAGACGAGCCCGATCACCGCCGGCCACACGAAGAACAGCGCGAAGAGCACGACATTGGCCGCGATGAGAACGAGTGGCGCGAGGGTGTAGCCCTTGCGTTTCCTGGGTGGGCTCGCGGACACGGCCGAGGCGCGTTTTGTCATCTTCCTGACTCCGTGCTGGTGGAATGGTTTGCGGTGGGCTCACGCCGTGAGCCCGGCATCACGTGGGCGTCGGGGCAGGGCGGCGGGGTGGGCCCACCCCCCCCCAGCCCCCCCGCCGACCAAACCCCCCCCACCGGGGGGGTGTATGCGGCCACCATGGTAAGGTGGGCCGTGGGGACCGACAGGGGGCCGTTGATCGCCTTGCCCAGCTCCGTCTTGGTCGGGTCGGTGGTGAGGCTCTTGCCCTTCAGCACCCAGTTGGTCTGCGCGCCGTTGAAGTAGCCCGAGATCGGGGCGTAGAGCGGGATCTCCTCGTTGTAGAGGGTGAACGCCGCCTGGGCCGCCGAGGAGGTGAAGGGGTACTTCGGGTTCAGACCGCTCTCGACCGGCAGGAACCCGGACGCCTCGCACAGCTCGCGGTACTGGTCGGGCTCGTAGACCCAGTTCAGGAACTTCTTCGCGGCGGCGGACGCGGCGCTGTTGTTGTTGAAGCCCACCATCATGCCGCCGCTGTTGACGTCACTGGCCTGCACCGGCTGGGCCGGGGTCGGGACGCTCGCCCAGTCGAACTTCTTGATGCTGTCCGCGAAGGAGGCGACCTGCCAGACACCGGACCAGTAGGCGACCACGTCACCGCTCTGGAACATGGCGGACGGGTCGGCGCCGCTGGTCCACACCGACTTCGGCATGGTCTTGTCGTCGTTCAGTCCGACGAAGTACTTCACGGCCTTCGTGGTCGCCGCGTCCACCGAGAACTTGCCGGAGGAGTCCGCGTGGACGTACTTCCCGCCCATCTCGTACACCATGGCGCGGAGCCGGGACGGCGACTGGTCGAAGGTCAGGGAGTACTTGGCACCGGTCTTCTCCCGGACCTTGTTCGCCGCCTTGATGAACTCGTCCCAGGTCCAGGTGTCCGAGGGCGAGGTCGGGACGGCGACGCCGGCCTTCTTGAACAGCGTCTTGTTGATGAACAGGCCGGACGCGGTGACGTCCGAGGGGATGGACAGCACCTTCCCGGACGAGTCCTTGGCGAGGAAGTTGGCGTTGATGTTGTAGCTCTTGTTGTTGGCGATGGAGCTGAGGTCGATCAGCTTGCTCGACCAGATCGGGTCCAGGGCCGGGACGTCGGCAACATCCGGCAGCGAGTTCGCCTGGGCGGCGTTGTGCAGCTTCGTCGGGTAGCCGTCGTAGGGGATGTTGACGAGCTTGACGGCGACGCCGGTTTCCTTCTTGTACTGCGCGACCAGCTTCTTCCAGCCCGCGTCCTGCCCCGGAACCGTGGAGATCCAGAACGTCAGCGACTTGGAGGTCCCGCCGGAGCCGGACCCCGACCCGCAGGCGGAGAGCAGCAGGGCTCCTGCCGAGGCAACGGCAGCGAGGGGAATCAGGCGGCGCATACCGCCGCGGCCGAGTCGGCTGGAGCGCCGCACACCCACAGTGGTCATCTTCGATCCCATTTCGTCGTACGGACGGAGCACGGCGCCGGCTGAGGCGGCACTGGTGCATTTTGAAGGAAAGTCGCTTTCCGGGGGCGCGGCCTCGCCCGGCCGCATCGTCCACGCGGGGCGAGATCCCCGGCCGTCCTGGCCGTCACCGCACGGACACGCCCTGGTGCGGTTGCCGTACGTCGTGTACGGGCTGGGAGGCTCACCCCAAGCCGGCGTCCCGGCCGACTTAGAAAGCGCTTGTCCGGACATTGGCAGACCGATAAGGAAGCCGTCAATCCTTCGCCTGCACACCTTCGGTCACGGTTTGGACTCCCTTGGCCACCGCGAGCCGGGCGGCACCCACCACGGTACCGAGATCGCCGATCTGGCTGCTGACCACCTCGGTGGGCCAGCTCAGCCGCCCCAGCTCGGCCCGCACCCCGGACAGGAGCTGGGGATCCGCGCCGGTGCTGCCGCCGAGGACGATCAGCCCCGGATCCAGCACGGCGGCCACCGCGGCGGCCAGCCGGCCCACGTCGGCGGCGTGCCGGGCGACGAGGGAGCGGGCCGGTTCACGGCCCTCCGCGGCGAGCGCGAACAGCCGGTCGGCGGTACGGGGGCAGGGCCCGTCGGCGTCCCCCCAGGCCTCGGCGGCCCGGCGCAGCAGGGCCTGCGAGCCGACGTAGGCCTCCAGGGCCTCCTGGCGGGGCTCCCGGTCGTCGTCCCAGGGGTAGGGCAGCCGGGCCAGCTCACCGGCCGCGCCGTTGGCGCCGCGCAGCACCTGGCCGCCGATGACGATGCCCAGACCGATACCGACGCCGATCCGCAGGTAGCCGAAGGTCCGGCGGCCCCGGGCGGCACCCTCGTGGAGCTCGGCGAGGGCGGCGCAGTTGACGTTGTTCTCCAGGTGGACCGGCACCCCCGGTGGCAGGGCGACGGAGACCGCGTCGAAGACGGGCCCCGCCTTGGCGGTCGCCGGGCGCATCCCGGTACCGGCCAGGTCGGGGGCGCTGACGTCACCGATGGCGACGACGATGGCCCGCAGCGGGGCGCCCGCGGGCAGCGCGGCCAGGGCCTCGCGGACCGCGTCGGCGGCGCGCGGGCGGGGTGTGTCCGCCTCGGCGAGCAGGGCGCCGTCCAGGGCGCAGCCACGCACCCTGGTCCGGGCCGGGCCGAGGTCGACGGCGAGGACCGAGCCGGAGGCCGGCCCGAGGCCGTAGACGGCGGCGGAGCGGCCGGTGCCGCTGGAGGCGGTGCCGGAGTGGGTGGCGAGACCGGCCCCCTCCAGCTCCGCGACGGCGGCGGAGACCGTCGGCTTGGACAGGCCCGCGAGGCTCGCGAGCTGCGGCCGGGTGGCGCTGCCGGCCTGGGCCAGCACGGCGAAGACCGCGCCGGCGCTCTCGGTGAGCCGGGGGGCTTCAGCCACGACGTGTTCCACAGTTCCCCCAGGGGTCAGGGGCCGCGCTCCCCCGGGTGTCGCGGGATGCGGCGATGCGGTGCCCTTGTTGCCGCGCGGTTGTGGCCTCGACAGCGTCCCGTTGATCGAGTCCGCGGCAACTCTTGACGCACTGTACTTCGTTAGTTAACTTCCTAACGAAGTACACGGTACTCGCCTGCCGTGCTCCGCAAGAAGCCCGTCCCGGGGCTTCCCTACTTGCTCAACTCCTGTTCGTCCAGGCACGGTTCGCCCACCGGCCCGGCCCTGAGCGCCCAGCTCTTCTGCGCTGTTCGCCCAGACGACGAAAGAGGATCCGTGCAGGACGCACCTTCTTCCCCGCTTGTGGTCGGCATCGACGTGGGCGGCACCAAGACCCAGCTCCGCGCCGTCACCGGCGCGGACCGGGTCGCCGACCACGTCCGCCCGAGCAGCGGCTGGCGGCCGCACGACGCGGCCGCCGCGGCCGGCTGGCTCGCCGCGATCGTCCACGACGCCCTGCCGGCCGGCACCCGCCCGGCCGCCCTGGCCGTCGGCGGACACGCCTGTGAGACCCCCCGTCAGTGCGCCGGCATCGCCGCCGCACTGCGGGGGCTTCTCGGCGTTCCCGTCCGGGTGGTGGGCGACGCCGAGCTCCTCGTCCCCGCCGCCGGCCTGGACAAGGGCGTCGGCCTGGTGGCCGGCACCGGCTCGGTGGCCGTCGGCCGGCTGCCCGACGGCAGCCCCGTGCAGGTGGGCGGCTGGGGCGCGGTCCTCGGCGACGAGGGCGGCGCCGCCGGACTGGTCCGGGAGGCCGCCCGCGCCGTCTGGGCCGCGCACGACCGCGGCGAGGCCCCCGACGCGCTCGCCACCGGACTCGTCGCCGCCTTCGAGGTGGCGGAGGTACCCGCGCTCGGCGCCGCCCTCGAGAGCGCCTCCGACGTCTCCGCCGAGTGGGGCCGGCACGCCCCGGTGGTCTTCGCCGCGGCCGACGCGGGCTCCCGGGTCGCCGCGGACGTGATAGCCGACGGCGGCCGTGCCCTGGCCGGCCTCGTGGCCCGGCTCGCCGCCCGCGGTCTCGCCGTGGACGACGTGGTGGTCGCGGGCGGCACGATCCTCTCCCAGCCGCGGCTGTACGACGCCTTCGCCGCCGCGCTCGCCGAGGCGGTACCCGGAGCGCGGCCACAGCCGTTGCGGCTCCCTCCGGTCGAGGGAGCGGTGGCGCTGGCGCGTTCGGCCCTGTGAGAAACCCGTCCGCAGCCCGTCCGGTCCCGCGGCGCTGGACCACGGGCCGTTCGAGGCTGCGAACACGCAGGTCCCGGGCGGTTCTTCCTGTGAACCACGGAGCTCCCGTTCAACTCCGGGTCACACAGCGGTCGTCGGGCGATGACCGCCGGGACACGAACTCGCCCTAGAACTTCGCTCGTTCAATACTTTTCCCACGCGAACCCACACGCTCACGCGCATCCGGAGCATCGGCCGTCCGCGTGTACTCCCGCAGAACTCAAGAGAGGCACATCCATGCCGTCACCTGCCGGGCACCACTCCGCTTCTCCGGCCCGTGGACTCGCCGTCGGCCGACGGGGATTCCTGAAGACCTCGCTCGGCGCGTCGGCGGGTGTGCTGGCGGCCCCGACCTTCGTCGGCTGGCTCGCGGCCGCCGACGCCAAGGCCGCCACGGCCCTCGCGTTCGTCGACGACTACAAGACGAACATCAGCACCAACCTCACCGCCGACACCAACGCGGTGGTCCGCATCCTCGGCGGCTTCGCGCAGATCTGGAAGACCGGTTCCGCCTGGAACACGGGGAGCGTGCTGCGCGCCGACATACTGCGCGACAACATGCGCTACTGCGCCAAGATCACCAGAAAGCGGAGCGCCGCCGACGCGAAGAAGGCGTTCCTCTACGACCGCCAGCACCAGAGCTACGCGATGATCGCCGGCCTCGGCCCGCTCGCCGACCTCTACAAGGCCGGTTCCCTCGCGGTCACCTCGATCACCAGCGCCCCCGACGGCACGCCCGCCACCACGATCAGCGACGCCGTCCCGGCCGACGCCCCGGCGGGCGCGGCACTCGGCGCGGGCTCGCACGACTCGGCGCTGGGCAAGGTGGCCACCCTGGTCGACACCCTGCGCGGCAACTACGCGTCCGGCAACCCGTCCAAGTACGCCTACCAGTACCCGCGTCCGTGGCGGATGAACGAGCACAGCGAGGTCGTCGACACCGGTACGACGGACGCCTACGGCTACCCGGTCTACGAGTCCGACGTGGTCGTCGCCCCGCAGCTGCTGCGCCAGCGCAGCACCTCCCCCACCGACGACGGCGGCTTCCCGTCCGGCCACACCAACGCCTTCCACCTGGCGGGGCTCGCCTACGCGTACGCGGTGCCGGAGCGCTTCCAGGAGCTGGTCGCCCGGGCCCTGGAACTCAGCGACACCCGGATCATCGCGGGCATGCACAACACGGTCGACGTGATCGGCGGCCGCGTCATGGCCACCGCCCTGGCCGCCGCCACCCTCGCGGACCCGGCCAACGCCGACCTCAAGGCGGCCGCCCGCGCCCAGGCCCTCGCCTACTTCGAGGCGCAGACCGGCTCCACCGCCGACACCCTGTACGCCTACGCCCACTCGGCCGGTACCGCCACCGACCCGTACGCCGACCGCGAGGCCAACGAGCGCGCGGCCACGCCCCGCCTGACGTACATCCTGGACCGGGAGGGCCGCGAGCTGCCGTTCACCGTGCCCAAGGGCGCCGAGGTGCTGCTGGAGACCCGTCAGCCGTACCTCACCGCCGACCAGCGCCGCGAGGTGCTCCGCAGCACCGGCCTGCCCTCCGGGTACGTGCTGCTGGACGGCCCGGAGCAGTGGGGCCGCCTCAACCTGTTCGCCGCGGCGGACGGTTACGGCGCCTTCGACACGGACGTCACGGTCACCCTCGACGCGGCGGCCGGCGGCTTCGCGGCGGCCGACACCTGGCGCAACGACATCGACGGCCACGGCGCGCTCACCAAGAAGGGCACCGGCACGCTGACCCTGACCGGCGACAACGGCTACCGGGGCGGCACCGTGCTGGCCGCCGGCACCCTGGTCGCCGCCTCCGAGGACGCGCTGGGCCGCGGTGACGTCCGGGTCTCGGCCGGCACCCTGCGGGTCGCCGGGAAGCTGTTCGTGCGCGGCACGTACACGCAGGACGCGGGCGCCCTGGAGGTCACCCTCGTCAAGGGCGGCAAGGCGCCGCTGGCGGTGAAGCACCTGGCCGTCCTGGGCAAGGGCAGCACGCTCGTGCTGAACCTCGGCACCGAGCACCCGCCGGCCGCGGGCAGCACGCTCCCGGTCGTCGACGCGCCGCGGCTGCGCGGCCAGTTCGACAAGGTGGAGCTGAACTCCGCCACGCTGCGGGCCGTACCCGTCTACACGGCAGACGGTCTGTCGGTACGACTCGTGAAGCGGTGACGCACCCGGTGGCGGGAGCGATGCGACAGTAGGGCCCATGGCTGCTCGTGATCGCTCCCGTCACCGCGGGCCCGGTGTCCCCGCGGGGCGGAAGATGGCAAGCGAACAGCAGTCGGTCCTCGAACCCGACGTCCCCGGCGTCCCCGACCTCCCTGCCGACCCCGGGCCGCTCCCCCGGCGCACCGCCGCGGCCCGGCTGGCCGCCGCCCTGCGGACCCGCCGCCGGTGGCTGGTGCCGGTCCTCGCGGTGCTGCTGCTCGCCCAGATGGCGGCGGCGATGGTGACCACCGCCGTCCAGCAGACACCCACCATCGACGAGCCGGTCTACGTGGCCACGGCCACCGACTACCTGCACGAGCACCGGCTGCGCTACAACACCGAGCACCCGCCGCTCGGCAAGCTGGTCGTCATGGCCGGCATCGCCGTCGCCGACCCGCACTACGACCCGTCGTACGAGGGCGACCAGGGGCAGGTGGGACAGCACCTGCTGTACGCGTCCGGCAACGACCCCTGGCGGGTGATGCTGTGGGCGCGGCTGCCGGTGATCGTGCTGACGCTGCTCTTCGGTCTGGTCGCGTTCGCCTTCGCCCGTGAGGTCCTCGGTACGGCCGCCGGGCTGCTGGCGCTCGCCCTGTACTGCTTCTCCCCCGACGTGATCGCGCACGGCTCGCTGGCCACCCTGGACGTGCCGTCGGCCGGGTTCGTGCTGACGGCGGCCTGGCTGGTGTGGCGGGCCCGGCGCCGCCCCAGGCTGTATCTGCCCCTGGCCGGAGCCGCGTTGGGGGCCTCGGTGGCGACGAAGATGAGCGCGCTGCCCGCGGTCCCGGTGCTCATGGCGCTGGCCGTGGTGTCGGTGTGGGGAGCACGCCCGGGCCGCGCGCTGCGCGCCCTCTCGGCCGCCGCCGTGGTGGCCGTGACCGCGGTCGCCGTCGTGTGGCTCTCCTATCTGGCGGTCGACCCCCGGCTGCGTCCGCTGTCCGCCGAGCCGGTGCCGACGGTGCACGGACTGCGGGGCCTCCTGACCGACCTGATGCCCTTCCCCCAGGCCTACCGGGACGGCATGCGGATGCAGTTCGCCCTGGAGGACTACCCCTGGCAGGGCTATCTGTTCGGGCACCTCTACACCGGCTCCCGCTGGTACTACCTGCCGGCCGCCCTGCTGGTGAAGACCCCGCTCGGCATGCTGGCGCTGTGGACGGCCGGTGCCGTCGCGCTGGTGGCGGTACGGCGGTCGCGGCGTGCCGCGCCGTACCTGCTGCTGCCGCCGGCCGTGCTGCTGGCCTCGGCGATGACCGGGTCGCGGGACTTCGGGACGCGGTACGCGGTCTTCATGCCGATGTTCCTCGCGGTGGGCGGAGCCGCGGTCCTGACGGTGCGTCGGCGGTGGGCGCGGCCGGTGGGCGGGGCGCTGGTGCTGTTCGTCGCGGTGAGCTCGCTGCGCACGTTCCCGTTCTATCTGCCGTACGCCAACGAGGCGTTCGGGGGTCCGGCGAAGACGCATCGGTGGCTGCACGACTCCAACGTGGACTGGGGGCAGGATCTTGGCCGCCTCGCCGACCGGCTGCAGGAGCGCTACCCGGGCGAGCGGATCTGGCTGGTCTACAAGGGCAGTGGCGTCCCGGCGTACTACGGCATCCACGCCACCGACCCTCGCAAGGTGGCGCCCGGGAAGGTGCACGGACTGCTGGTCGTCTCCGACTCGGCGGCCGCCAAGGCACGGGGCAGGCTGGCCGAATTGATCGACACCAGCCGTCCGGTCGATGATGTCGGTCATTCGATCACCATCTATCGGCGGTGACCGTACGATCCACCCGATCCACCGGCGACGGCCACCGCATACGTCGCCGGTGAGCACCGGAATCCCGGTGCTGCTTCCGCATCCTGAGCGTTCGGCGCCGGGACGGTCCGGCGTACCGCACAACCCCTGGTCACCACGGTCCGTGAGCTATGTTGAGTCCTCGTGGGAGACAAAGGAGGCGCTTCGGTGCCATCGCCGCAGCAGGCACGAGCACAGGCATCCGCGATCACCTCGGGCAAAACCGTGCCGGAGGCCGAGGCCGCGCCCACCTCCCAGCTCCGCGAACTCTTCGACGGCCCCCGGCTCTCGCCCGGCCAGCGCCGCATCGCCCAGTACCTGATCGACCACATCACCGAGGCCGCCTTCCTGTCGATCACCGACCTCGCCGAGCGGGTCGGGGTGAGCCAGCCGTCGGTGACCCGGTTCGCGGGCGCGGTCGGCTTCAGCGGTTACCCCGCGCTGCGGGAGCGGCTCCAGTCGATCGCGCTGCGCACTCTGGCAGGCGGCACCGGGGCGGCCACGGAGCAGCGCAGCAACGAGCTCCAGGCGGCCGTCGACGCCGAGATCGAGAATCTGGAGAACCTGCGCCGGGACTTCGCCGACCCGGACCGGGTGATCTGGATCGGCCGCGAACTGTCCCAGTCGTCCCCGCTGACCGTGCTCGGCCTGCGCATCTCCGTCTCCCTGGCCGAGTACTTCGCCTACGCCGCCCGCCGTATCCACCCCGACGTACGGGTGGTGACCAGGGGCGGCAGCGTGGCCTACGACGCGCTGCTGCAGTCGCGCGAGGCGGGCGGCACCTGGGTGCTGGCGTTCGGCATGCCGCGGCACGCGCAGGAGACGCTGACCGCGATCCGGGTGGCGCGCACGGCGGGGCTGCGGGTCGCGCTGGTGACCGACCAGGCGCTCGGTGCGCTGGCCGACGAGGCCGACGTCACCTTCAGCACCGGCATCGGGTCCCGCCTGGTCTTCGACACCTACGCGGCGCCCGGACTGATGGCCGCCGCCCTGCTCCAGGCCATGACCGACGCCGATCCCGAGCGCACCCAGGCGCGCCTGGAGGAGTACGAGCAGGTCGCCGAGGAGCACCAGTTCTTCCTCAAGGACTGACCCGGTGATCCCCGCATACCGGCGGTAACCCCTCCCTGTGACCTCTCTCCGCATGACCCCGTAGGGGGACCATTCACCGCATTTCACGCATGAATGTTTTCATACGTCTTGCAAACCGGACGGCATATATAAATACTGCTCACGGATCACCCCCGGCCCACTCCGGGCACGTTCCGCACCCGAGGACGCACCGCTCGCACCCGCCCCGAGAAAGCCGACGGACCGCCCATGCGCACGCAGCACCAACCGCAGTGCCGGCGGCCGACGCCCGGGGCCTCGCACGGACATCCCCAGCCGCCGTCTCCTACCCGCGTCGGCGCCGGGGATGTTCGAACGGGCATCGCCTGCGCGATTCGCCCGCGGCGGCTCCGGCCATCCCCTAGGCCGGAGCCGCCCAGACCCCCGTCGAGCACCCTCACGACGCCGCACACCCGGAAGCGATGATCATGACTCTGACGACGACCGCGCGCATCAGCTCCGACTGGCCCTGCCAGGTCAAGGCACCGGGCAGCTACGACTGGGAACGCTCCGCCGCCAAGTGGCTGCGCGAACTCGTGCCGGCCCGCTACGCCAGCTACCCGGCGCTGATCCGGCACCCCGTGCTCCTTGCCCGGCACGCGCAGATCCAGGTCCAGCAGGAGGTCCGGGTGGCGCGCACCGCGCTGCAGACGGCGCGCGCCGAACTGCCCCTGCTCGGCCTGCCGGAGTCGGTCATCGAGCACACGATCAAGCTGTACGCGGCAGAGGTCATGCAGCTCCAGCACATCGCCCGCAGCGTCCGCGTGGTCACCGAGGCGCTCGTCGGACACAGCACCGGCCGCTGACCGTTCCGGTCCGCCGCCCGCCCCGCCCGGCAGCGCCCAGACCCCGGGCCGGCGGGTGGGGCCCCGCCCGCCGATCGAAGCCACCGGTCAGCTGTCGGTGAGGCTGGTACGGGACTCCAGGGCGCTGCGGGTGTCGTCGCCGTAGACACCGCGTTCGTCGCCGCTGATGCCGTACCAGACCTGGAAGCGTTCCACGGCGGCGGTCAGAGCGGCGTCGTAGGTGCCGGCGGTGGAGCCGTCGCGGTAGACGTCCGGGATGCGCAGCAGGCGCTGCTCCAGCTCGACGACCTCCGGGCCGGAGTCGCCCTGGCGGAGGGTGCCGGCGCCGTCGGGATCGGTGGAGGTGTCGGAGGCCGGTGGGGTGGTGGCCGGTGCCGTGGTCGCGGAGGCGGACGGCTGGGCGGCCTCGGCGGTGCCCTCGCGGCCGGGCAGCAGCAGGGCGCAGCCGAAGCCGACCAGGGCGGCCGCCCCGACCGCCACCACCACGGCGGCCCGGCGCAGTCCCGGCCCGAACCCGAAGGCGCGGGACGGGTGGGCGTCAGGACCGTGCCCGTACCCGTGACCACGGCCGCCCGGCGCGGTGCGCGGGCCGTCGGTGACAGGCGGCAGTTCCTGGGTCTCGTCCTCCGTGCCGGAGCCGGACGCCGGGTCGAAGGCCTCGAAGTCCGCCGGGTCCCGGCTCTTCGGCGCCCTCGCCCTCGCGTCGGCCTCCGTCCCCTCGTGGAACTCGCGCATCAGCTCCGCGAGGGTGTCGAGCCTGCGGGGGCGCAGGACCCGGACCGGTTCCAGGACCGGTCCGCGGTGCGGCTGTTCAGAGTCGGGCGGTGTCGACACACTGCTCTCCTTCCACGCACCCGCGCGCACGGGTGTCCGCGATCCCCGAGGACACATACGGGAGGACCGGCCCGCCGGTTCAGCCCGGGAACGAGAGCGGCCCCGGGAACAACCTGCAGAGCACTCAGTCCCCCATCCTCGTGCACTGAGTGCCAGACAGGCGGACGGAGTGCTACGTTCGCGTCCATGAGCTCCAGCAGCGTGGCACCGCCCGCCAAGCCGCCCATGCGGGACGCCCTGGTCGCGGCGGCCTTCCGGCTCTTCCTGGAGCGCGGTTACGAGCAGACGACCGTCGACGACATCGTTGCCCTCGCGGGGGTGGGACGGCGCTCGTTCTTCCGCTACTTCCCCTCCAAGGAGGACGTGGTCTTCCCCGACCACGAGGGGTGCCTCGCCGACATGACCGCCTTCCTGGCGGCCGGCGACCCGCAGTGCGAGCCGGTGCGGCGGGTGTGCGACGCGGCGCGGCTGGTGTTGCGGATGTACGCCGAGAACCCCACGTTCTCCGTGCAGCGCTACCGGCTCACCAAGCAGGTGCCGGGGCTGCGCGCGTACGAGCTGTCGGTGGTGTGGCGCTACGAGCGGGCGCTCGCCGCGTACCTGCGGGGCCGGTACGCGGGCCGCCCGGACGGGACGCTGCGGGCGGACGTCGTCGCGGCGGCCGTGGTCGCGGCGCACAACAACGCGCTCCGCTCCTGGCTGCGTTCGGACGGGCGGAGCGACGCGGACGAGACGGTCGACCACGCCCTCGGGTACGTGCAGGACGCGTTCGGTGCCGGGTCCACCGAACCCACCGATTCCGCCGCGCCCGCCGGTCCCGCCCCGGGCGGGGCGCCGACGGCGCTGTTCGGCGGTCCGGTGGAACACCCGGACGACGTCGTCGTCCTCGTCTCGCGGCGCGACGCCCCGCTGTGGCGGGTGGTGCAGGAGATCGAGACCGCGTTCGGCCGCACCTGAGAAGTTCCGGCAACCCCATATTGGGGGTACGCAGTGCCTTTACGGCTGACACTGAGTGCCATACGCTGTCGGCGTGCACGGTGGCACCGCCGGCCGGGCACGGGCGTGCCCGGCCGGGTCCGGACACGCGGGATTCCGGGCGAGCCCAGGGAGTTGACCAGCGTGTACCACCACTCGACGAGCGCCGCGCAGTCGGCGGTCGGATTCGCGACGGGCGTTCTCGACCCCGCGCCCGCGGACCTCGCCAAGGACGCCATCGTCTACCAGCGCTGCACCTGGTGCGGCACCGCGACGTACCACCGGCTGCTGTGCCCGGTGTGCCAGGGCAGCGAGCTGCGCACGGAGCGCAGCGAGGGCATCGGTACGGTCCGCCACTCGACGGTCGTGCACCGCAACACGCCCGCCGCGCGCAACGTGTCCCTGATCGAGATGGCCGAGGGGTTCGTGGTGCGGGGCCGGGTCATGGGCCCGCCGATCGGCATCCACAGCGGCGACCGGGTCAAGCTCTCCACCGCCAAGGACCCGGTGCGCGGCGAGCCGGTCTTCCAGCTGCTCGACGAGCCGTACCGCGCCTGGACCTGACGGCCGGAAATCCGGTTGCCCGGCGCCCCGTTGCGCGGGCGAGGATGTGCCCATGAGTGATCGGAGCGGCCGGCGGACGTACTACCACCACGCCGTGCACTGCCACCACGCCGCGGTCGTTCCGCCCGGCGTCGACTAGCGCGGCGGAGCCGGGGACAGCCGTGGCGGTGATCGTGGTGGGGGCCGGGATCCTCGGCGCGTCGGTGGCGTACCACCTGGCGTGCCGGGACGTACCGGTGACGCTGGTCGAGCGGGGTCCCGGTCCGGCCGCGGGCGTCACCCGGGACTCCTTCGCATGGATCGGAGGCACGTCCGGCGGGGACTGGCCCGGCGGTGCCGAGGATCTGCGCCATGCGGTCCTGGCGGACTGGCGGCGGCTGGAGCGGGAGGTGCCGGGCGTCGCGGTCCGCCGGACCGGCTCGCTCACCTGGCCGGTGCCGTACGGCTCCGAGGACGGCCGGCTCTCCGAGGGACGACATCTGGTCGGCCGCGCGGCGATCCGGGCGCTGGAGCCCCGCTTCCGGACACCCCCCGACGCGGCCGTGCACACCCCGTCCGACGCGGGCGTGGACCCCGTCGCGGTCACGGCGGCACTGGTCGGGGCGGCTCGGGCACGAGGCGCCCGGATCGAGTACGAGGCGGCGGGCGCGGCGCTGCGGACGGCGAACGGGCGTGTCACGGGGGTCGACACCGCCGCCGGATTCCGTCCCGCCTCCGCCGTCGTCCTGACCGCCGGAACGGGCGTCGTCGAACTGGCCGCACCCCTCGGAATCGCCCTGCCCGTCACCGGCTCCCCCGCCCGGCTGCTCCGGCTGGCCGCGCCTCCGGGACTGGTGCGGTCCGTCGTGGCCGGACCGGACTTCGAAGTACGCGAAGTGAGCGCGGGACGGCTGCTGCTCACCCATACCCAGGCGGACGACGAAACGGCCGTCACCGGCCTCCGCGAGGCGTTCGAGGGCGAGTTCAGGGTGCTCGGGTCCCGGGTGGGCGTCCGCCCGATGCCCGAGGGCGGCCCGCTGATCGGCCCGCTCGCCCCGGACGGCTCCGCCTACCTGGCCGTCACCCACTCCGCGGTCGCCCTCGCTCCCACCGTCGGCCGCCTGGTCGCGGCGGAACTCGCCACCGGACAGGCCGCCCCCGAACTCGACAGGTGCCGTCTCCCGCGCACTTGACCTTTCGCACACGTCTCACAGGCAATCAGGTCCCACAGGCAACCCACAGACTCGACTCCCCGTCCTCCGGAGGGCGAGGGGCTCCCCGGGACGGCCGGGACGGCCCGTGCTCGCCTTCCGAGGAGGAGGGGACATTGGTCCGTACCCGGCGCATATGGGTCATCGCGACAGCGGTGCTCGCGCTCGCGGGAGGAGTGTCCGGCACCACCGCACAGGCTCAACAGGCCCCGGCCGCGGCCGTGTCCGCCGCCACGTCCGGCGGAGAACTGCCGCCCGGCTGGCACATCGACCAGGGGCGGTCGGCGCCCCAGCTGGTCTGGCGGTCCGGCAGGCGGGTGCCGATGGGTGACGCGCGGGTCGAATTCAGGTCGGCCGGACGGCTGTTGGGGGTGCCGAAGCCGGAGCGGGACGGGCACACCTTCCGGCTCGGTCTGGCCGGGGCGCGGGCGGGAGCGCTGACGGACCTTCAAGTCTGGTCCGGCGGCCACCGGTTGGACAGCCGCCCGGGCGCATCCGCGCCCTCGGCGGCGGTCCGGCCCCCGGCGCCGCTGCCCGCCAATCCGGTGGACCCGGGCAGGCCCGGCCCGTACCGCACCAGGACGGGCTCGTACCGGCTCGAGTCGGTGCGCCTGCCCGGATTCTCCGTCCCGGTCGAGATGCGCGCCGTGGTGGTCGCGCCCACCGGGGTCTCCGGGGCGCGCCCGCTTGCGCTGTTCCTGCACGGCCGCCACGCCACCTGCTACGCCCCGCACGGCGGAGGCGACGACGCCTCCGGCGCCTGGCCGTGCCCGGCCGGCACGTTCCCGGTGCCGAGCCACCGGGGCTATCTGCGCGACCAGCGGCTGCTGGCCTCCCAGGGCTATGTGACCGTGTCGATCTCGGCGAACGGGATCAACGGCCAGGACTGGCAGGCCGAGGACGGCGGTGCGCAGGCCCGTTCGTCGCTGATCCGGCTGCACCTGGCGCACTGGGCCGACTGGGCGCGCCACCCGCGCCTCGCGCCCCCCATCGTGCGCGAGTCACCCCGCGCCGACCTGTCCCGCGTGCTGCTGATCGGCCACTCGCGGGGCGGCGAGGGCGTCAACCGGGCCGCGCTGGACAGCCTGTACCCGCCGCCGGCCGCCCAGGACGGCTATCACGGCAGGGTGCGCTGGCACATCAGCGGGACCGTGCTGATCGGCCCGACCGTCTTCGGCCAGAACCCGGTGCCGGACGTCCCGTCGCTCACGATCCTGCCGGGCTGCGACGGCGACGTCTCCGACCTGCAGGGCGAGATCTACGTCGACGGCACCCGCGGGGTCAGCAGCGGCAGGGCCCTGCACAGCGCCGTGTACGTGATCGGCGCCGACCACAACTTCTTCAACACCGAGTGGACGCCGGGGCAGGCGCAGGCCCCCGCGGAGGACGACTTCTACGACGACCCGGACCACCCGGACCCGGTCTGCTCCCCGCGGGCCGCGACCCGGCTGACCGCCGACCAGCAGCACCGGGCCGGCTCGACGTACATCGCGGCGGCGGCCCGGCTGTTCGTCGCGGGGGACGACAAGGTCCGTCCGCTGCTGGACGGTTCGGGGCGGCGGGCGCCGTCGGCGGACCCGGCGCGGGTGCTCGCCCACGCGGTCGGCGCGGACCGCGATGCCGGGTTCCTGCCGGACGGCCAGGTGACGGTGACCGGCGGCCGGCTGTGCTCGGCGGTCGATCCCGACCCGGCGGTGGCCTGCCTGGGCGAGGGCACCACGGGTGTCTCGCCGCACTTCGCGCAGTGGGAGACGGGACGGGAGGCCGGCCGGCACGCGGTCGCGCTGCACTGGACGTCCGCCGGATCCCCGACCCGCATCCGGGTGGCGCGCCCGGTCCCGCTCTCCGGTGCCGAGGCGCTCGCGCTCCGGGTCTTCGTGCCGCCGAACTCCCGGGGCACCCGGCTCGACGTGTCCGTCACCGACAGCCACGGCCGACGGGCGACGCTCGGCCGGGTCCGGGTCGACGGGCTGCCCGGCAGTGACCGCACCGCGTCCTACTGGGCGCGCGAACTGCGCGTACCGCTCACCGCGGCCCGCCGGGCCGGGCTCGACCTGCGGTCCGTCACCTCCCTTGAGCTGACACCGCGTTCGGGGTCCGGACGGGCCTGGCTGATGGACGCCTGGGGCTGGCGGCCGGGCACCCCGGCGGTCCGCGCGGCCGTGCTGCCGCGTGTCGACGTCGGGAGGCTCACCGTCGACGAGGGCGACTCGGGCGTACGCACGTACCACGTCCCGGTGCAGGTGTCGGGGCGGGGCACCGGCCGGGTACGGGTGTACGTCGTCGACCCGGCGACCGGCACCGCGACGGACCGCCTGGTCACCGTGCGGCCGGGCGGCCACGACATCGACGTGCGGGTCGAGGTGCGGGGCAACACCCGCTACGGCGCGGACGTGCCGTACGACGTGCTGGTCAAGGCCGTGCACGGGGCCGTGGTCGGCTCCTACCGGGGCGGGGTCACCGTGCACGACGACGATCCGGCGCCCACGGTCACGGTGACGCCGCTCGCGGACCGGGTGACCGAGGGCGCGGCCCTGAAGTGGCGGATCTCGCTGTCCGCAGTCGCGGACACGGACATCGGCGCGCTGTTCGTCCCCGTCCCGGTCGGCAGCGGCGGCACGGAGCTGTCCACCAAGGACGTCGACCCGGCCTGGCTGGCCGGCGTCTCCGGCGCGGAACCGGACCCGGAACGGCCGCTGTCCCAGGTGGACGGCCTGTATCTGTGGCTGGACGTGCCCGCCGGGGAGACCGGCCTCGACGTGACCCTGCCCACCGTGCGGGACCGGGTCCGGGAGCCGGCCGAGTCGGTGTCCTTCCGGCAGACGTCCGACGCCGGCAATCCGCTGCCCGGCGGGCCGACGCTCACCGGAACGGTGCTGGACGCCTCCTAGCGGTCCGCGCGTACTGGGGAGACCGTGGTCTCCCCAGTACGCGGCCTTCTCAGGCGGTCAGCGTCACCCGGATGCCGACGGTGCCGTCGAGGCCGCGGCGCAGCCTGCTGCCGAGGAGGGTGAGCCGGCCGGTGATGCCGTACTTGCGGGCGATGAGTCCGCGGTAGCGGGCCGTGGTGGCCGCGTCGACGATCTCCGCGGTGGCCGGGACCGGGTCGCCGGTCGGACGGCCTCGCAGGTCACAGGGGCCGACCTTGACATCCGCACGGCGCCGGATGCGCTTGACCTTCCAGGAGTCGGCGATCGTCCAGACGCCGAGCGTGTCCCCGTCCCGCACCACCCACACCGGGGTGGGAACGGGGGTGCCGTCCTTGCGGTAGCTGGTGACCAGCAGGTACTTACCGGCGCCGAGCCGGTCGAGGTCCGTCCCGGAGTTGTCATCCATGCCCGGAGTCTAGGCGCAACCGCGCCCCCGAAGGGGCGCGGGGAACTGCGCGACCAGCCCCCACCGGCCCGCGGCCGATGAATCGCATGACCAGCGGAGCGCTCAGGCGTCCGCACCCCGGTCGAGCAGTTCGAGATACCTCCGCGCGAACAGATACGCATCGCCGGGCCAGCGGGCCGAGAGATACGCGCCGTCCTCCACGACGAAGGCATGTGTGTCATCGCTCGCGGTACCGCGCCGGGTGAGCTCGCGGGGGCCGCGCTCGAACCGCCCGGCCGGGGCGGCGAGGGCGGCGCGCACCTCGTCCTCGACGTAGGCGGGGTACGTGCGGTAGTAGCGGCCCAGGCGCCAGGCGGTGGTGAAGTAGGCGGTGCGTTCCATGTACTTGGGCAGGCAGGTGGTACGGCGGCCGTGCAGGACGCTGTGCCCGGTGGCCTGGTCCCGGGTACGGGCGAGGACGAGGACGCCGTGGCAGATCGCGCCGACCGGGCGCCCCAGTGCCCAGAACGTCCGCACCTGCTCGCGGAGTTCGGGCGAGCCGAGGTACTGGCGCATGCCGGGCGCGTGTCCGCCGGGCAGCACCAGCCCGTCGAAGCCGGTGACGTCGAGGTCGGCCCAGGCCACGGTGGCGGTGAACTCCGGTGCGGCGGTGAGCTGTTCGTAGAACCGCCTGGGTTCGTCCGCGGCGCCGAGCTGCCCGAACAGGACGCCGGTGAGCAGCCGGGGGTCGGCCGCGGGCCGGGTGCCGGCGCGTTCGGTGGCGAACACGACCTGGTGGCCGGCCCGGGTCAGCTCCCGCCAGGGCACGGCCACCTCGGTCACATCGAAGTCCCGGTCGGGAAGCGGTATCAGCACGCGCATACGGCCATGATGTCAGCCGGGCGGTCGCGCCTCACGCGAGCGCCGCGGCCATCCGCCGTACCGCCTCCGTGATCACCTCGGGCGAGGTTGCGAGGTTGAACCGTACGTGCCCGGCGCCGCCGGTCCCGAAGGGGATGCCGGAGTTCACGGCGACCCGGCCGCGCTCCAGGAAGACCTCGGCCGGGTCGTCGCCGAGGCCGAGGGCACGGCAGTCGAGCCAGGCGAGGTAGGTGGCCTCGGCGGGCCGGTACCGGATGCCGGGCAGGTGCCGGTCGAGGAGCCCGGCGAGCAGGCGCCGGTTCTCGTCGAGGCCCGCGAGCAGGGCGTCCAGCCAGGCGGTGCCGTCGGTCAGGGCGGCCGTGTGGGCGATGACGCCGACATGGCTCGGGCCGTGGCTGACCTCCTCCGGCAGCCGGGCGAGGTCGGCGGCGGCGCCGGGTCCGGCGAGGGCGAGCGCGGCCTTGAGGCCGGCGAGGTTCCAGGCCTTGGAGGCGGACATCAGCGAGAGTCCGCGGTCCGTCCCCGGCACGCTCAGGTAGGGGACGAAGTCGACGCCCGGGGCGGTGAGCGGGGCGTGGATCTCGTCGGCGACGACCCGGACGCCGTACCGCTCGGCGAGGACGGTGACGGCGGTGAGCTCGGCGGCGGTGTGGACGGTGCCGGTCGGGTTGTGGGGGCTGCACAGCAGATAGCCGGCCCGTCCGCCGCCGAGCCCGCGGAACACCGCCTCCAGCACGTCGGGGTCGATACGCCCGTCGGCGCCGAGCGGGGCCTCCACCACCCGCCGGTCCATGTTCCCGACGAACTGGTAGAACGGCGGGTACACCGGCGAGTTGACGACCACCGGGTCACCGGGCCCGGTGACCAGCCGGAGCATCTCTACGACGCCGAGCATCACGTCGGGGACGATCGCGGTGCGGGCCACGTCGAGCCCGTCCCAGCCCCAGCGTTTCGCGGCGAACGCGGCGAGCGCCTCGGCGTAGGCGGTGCCGGCCGGGTAGCCGGTGTCGCCGAGTTCTAGCGCGGCCGTGACCGCGCGCACGACCGGTGCGGCGAGCGGCACGTCCATCTCGGCCACCCAGACCGGGAGCACGTCCTCGGGGTAGGTGCGCCATTTCATGCTGGTACGACATCGCAGCCGGTCGAGGGTGAGGGCGCGCAGCGGGTTCGGTTCGCCCGGATTCTCCTGCGGGATGCTGGTCATGGGCTCAAGATAGGCGGCCGGGGCGGGCCCGGGAACGAGGCGTGCGGCCACGCCGTACTGCCACGGGATCGTAAAGATCACCAACGCTGTGAACACCCTGCGCGCCGCCCACGTATGGAGAGCAGGGCGCTCGACGACCGGAGGGCCCCGCGGTGCAGGCACCGCGCGTTCGGGGTTCGGGAGCCATGGATGAGGCACGCACGACGACGGGTCGTCCGGCGGGGGACACAGCTGGCGGCGGTCGGCGGACTCCTTCTGGGAGGTGCGATGGTCACCACGGCCATGGCGAGCGAGACTCCCGGCACGACCGCCGTGCCGTTCAGCTCCGGTTCCGCGACCGAGGCCGGCAACACCGGTGCCGCACTGGTGGCCAAGCTCGGCACGGCCCGTACGGCGGGCAGCTGGATCGGTGCCGACGGCAAGCCGGTGGTCGCGGTCACCGACGCGCAGGCCGCGGCGATGGTGAAGCAGGCGGGCGCCGAGCCCAAGATGGTGTCGCACAGCATGAACGAGCTGAAGGCGGCCACCGCCACGCTCAAGGCGGCGCCGCGGGTGACCGGCACCGCCTGGGTGGTGGACTACAAGACCAACCGGGTGATGGTGGAGGCCGACAGCACGGTCTCCGCCTCCGACTGGTCGGACCTGAGCCGGGTCGCCGCGGGCATCGGCAGTTTCGTGCAGATGCAGCGCTCCGAGGGGAAGTTCACCACCCGGCTGAACGGGGCGCAGCCGATCCTGTCGACGGGCGGCCGCTGTTCGGCGGGGTTCAACGTCACCAACGGGACGACCGACTTCATCCTCACCGCCGGTCACTGCGGTCCGGCCAACACCATCTGGTTCGACGAGGGCCAGGGCAACGACCAGCAGGTGGGCACCACGATCGACACGCAGTTCCCGGGCAGCGACTTCTCGCTGATCCAGTACGCGAACGGGAAGGCCGGTGACAACGCGGACGTGGTCGCGATCGGCAACGGCCAGGGCGTGCGGATCACGGGGGCGGCCGATCCGACGGTCGGGCAGAAGGTGTTCCGCAGCGGGTCCACCAGCGGGCTGCACGACGGCACGGTGACCGCGCTCAACGCGACCGTCAACTACCCGGAGGGCACGGTCACCGGGCTCATCCAGACCAACGTGTGCGCCGAACCGGGCGACAGCGGTGGTCCGTTGTTCTCCAACGGCATCGCGCTCGGGGTGACCTCGGGCGGCAGCGGTGACTGCACCACGGGCGGGGTGACGTTCTTCCAGCCGGTGACGCGGGCGATGGCGGCACTGAACGTGCAGCTGATCGTGACGAAGCAGGCCGCCGGGGGCCAGGGCGCCTCGCCGGCGCCGTCCGCGTCGGCCAACCACAGCGCCATCGCGCCGAGCGCGGCCTCGCCGGGTTCGACGGCGCCGGTGACCGGGGACGACACCAGCCTGGTCGCCCGGCTCACGGACACCCGGAACGTCGGTCCGGGGCTGCTGGTGATCGGGGGCAGTCTGGTCGCGCTGGTCGCGACCCGCTACATCCGCGCGGAGCAGGACCGCAAGGCGTACCAGCGCTACTACTCGGCGACTTGGGGCTGACAGGGGCAGGGGGCGGAGGACAGGGGCCTCGGCGAGGTCCTACGAGAAGGGCACCCGTGCCGACGGGTGCCCGGGACGCCGGGGTGCCCGGGACGGGCGGTCAGGCCGCCTGATCCGGCTGCTACGGGGTCGCTGCCGCCCATTCGAGGACGAGCCGCTGGTACTCCTCGCGCTGCTCGGTGCTCAGTGTCCCGCCCGACCGGAGCCACAGGGCCCGGATCTCCTCGTTGACCTCGTCGGCCGATCGCTCGGTGACGGCTTCAACAGTGGTGGACATGGCGTGAAGCATATGCCGGTCGACGTGAAGACGCCGTGAGTAAGTACGACCGATACGGGCATATCGGACCGTGTTACTCATCACGTCAATGTGTCAAGGAAAAGCGGGAGTTCGATGCGGTGCACCACCGGCTGTCCGAACGGAAACGGCAGTTCAGCCGCCCGCCCCGCCGAGCACCAGCACCTGGATCGCCAGTACGGCGGCGCCCCGCGCCCAGTCGTGGAAGTCGGAGACCTTGGTCTCCAGGCCGATCGGGGCGGCGAGCGGATGCCGGTGGGTGCGGACCGCGTCCCGCACCGTGTCACCGGCCACCTCCATCAGGCCGACCCCCTCCCCGGCCAGCAGGATCTTCTGCGGCATGACGAAGTTGGCTATCTGCGCGAGCAGCGTGCCGAGCGCCCGGCCGGCCTCGCCGATCACCCGTGTGGCCATCGGCTCGCCTGTGGCGGCAGCGGCGAGGATCTCCTCGTAGGACGCGTCCCGGCCGGTGGCGGCCCGGACCTGGTAGCGGATGCTGGGGATGGTGAGCAGCGACACGGCGCTGCCGCGCTCGCCCTGCGGGGTGAGCGGACCCTGCGGGTCGATGATCCAGTGCCGTCCGAAGCCGCGGTCCTCCTCGGCGCAGGGCACCCGCTTGCCACCGAGCACCAGGCCGTAGCCGATGCCTGCGCCGATGGTCAGCACGACGAAGCGGTCGAGTCCGCGGCCGGCGCCGAACCAGGTCTCGGCCTCGACCAGGGCCGCCACGTCGTTCTCCACGACGACCGGCAGCCCGGTGCGCTCCCGGACCAGCCCGGCCAGCGGGACGTCACGCCAGCACAGGTAGGGCGACTCGCCGACGACGGCGTTTTCGCGCACGAACCCGCCGACGCCTATGCCGATGCCCGCGACCGCGGGGTGACGGGCGGCGAGCTCGGCGGTCATGGCGGCCAGCAGGTCGGCGACGTACTTCGGGTCGTGGCTGGTGAGCGGCCGGTCGAGGCGGGCGACGATGTCGCTCCTGAGGCTGGTGACGACGCCGTAGACCATCTCGTCGGTGATCTTGAAGCCGAGGAAGGAACGGGACTCCGCGACCACGTCGAGCGGCTGCGAGGGACGGCCCTGGCGCGACTCCCCCGGAGCACCCGCCCAGGGGGCCTCGACGAGCAGGCCGGACTCGATGAGCGGCTTGGTGAGGCGGGTGAGGCTGCCCTGGGAGAGGTTCAGCCGGCGGGCCAGCTCGGTGCGCGACAGGGGGCCGTGGACGAGCACCTCGATCGCGACGGAGCGCTCGCCCGAGCTCAGCGGCAGCCAGTTGGCGGCAGGGGTCATGGGGGGTCTCTCGATGGTTTTCTTCTACGATGGAAGCAAGGGAGCCAACACTATGCCCGTCCCTGCGCCCCAGGAAGACCTGTGTGCGCCCCTTGACGCCAGAATTCTTTCATGGCGAAAGTAAGGGAGCCCCAAGGGGAGCCCAACGTGAGACCCAACCAGTGAAGGGCACGCACCAATGACGTTCTCGCTCGGCATCGTCGGCGCCGGTCAGTTCTCCGGCCAGTTCGCGACGCTGTTCCAGGCCCATCCCGGAGTCGGCGACGTGTACGTCACCGATCTGCTGCCCGAGCGGGCGGAGAAACTCGCCGCCGCCCAGGGTCTGGCGGGCACCTTCCCGTCGTACGAGGCCATGCTGGAGTCCGATGTCGACGCGGTCGCGATCTTCACCCAGCGCTGGACGCACGGCCCGCTGGTCCTGCAGGGCCTGAACGCCGGCAAGCACGTGTACTCCGCGGTCCCCATGGCGATCACGACCGAGGAGATCGCCGCGATCATCGACACGGTCAAGGCGACCGGCCTGACCTACATGATGGGCGAGACCAGCCAGTACAACCCGGCGACCGTGCACGCCCGCAACCAGATCGCCGAGGGCGCCTTCGGGCGGCTCTTCTACGCCGAGGGCGACTACGTCCACGACATGGACCTCGGCTTCTACGACGCCTACCGCTACAGCGGCGGCGAGAACTGGAAGTCGACCGCCAGCTACCCCCCGCTGCTCTACCCGACGCACGCGGTGGGCGGGGTGCTCGGCGCCTGGCAGACGCACGCGGTGAGCGTGTCGGCGATCGGCGTGGTCGACGACCGCGGCGACGGCGTCTTCGACAAGGACGTCAGCCAGTTCGGCAACGACGTGTCCAACGCGACCGCGCTGTTCGAGGTGGCGGGCGGCGGGTCGTTCCGGACGAACGAGTTCCGGCGGGTCGGCTACCCGTCCCACATCCGTGAGTCGCGGTTCCGGTTCTTCGGCACCGAGGCGAGCATGGAGCAGCTGGCGACGGTGGCGCTGTGGCAGGACAAGAAGGGCGTGCAGGACATCAGCGAGCTGCTGGAGCCCAAGCCCACCATGTCGCCCGACGACCCCTCGCTCCAGCACATCGCGCCGGAGCTGCGGGCGGCCTTCACCTCCGGGTCGGCGCCGGTGCACGACCGGGCGCGGCTGCCCCGGGAGTTCGACGCGCTGCACAACGGGCACGAGGGCAGCCACCACTTCCTGGTGGACGACTTCGTGACGGCGGTCAACACCCGCACCCTGCCGACGGTGAACGCGTGGGTCGCCGCCCGCTACACCCTGCCGGGCATCGTCGCGCACGAGTCCGCGCGGCAGGGCGGGGCCAGGCTGGAGATCCCGGACTTCGGGGACGCCCCGGCGAGCTGAGCCGGGGCGGTGGCCGGGGCCGGGTGCCGTCAGGTGCCCGGCTTGCGGCCGTACACGAAGACGTCGTCGCCGGTCTTCAGCAGCGACCAGTACTTCTTGGCGGTGGCGGGGGTCATGTTGACGCAGCCGTGCGAGCCCGGCGGGTTCCACATGCTGAGGTTCACCGAGTGGAAGGCCTGGCCGCCGTCGAAGAACTGGCTGTAGGGCATCGGCACGTTGTAGACGGACGAGACGTGGTCGATGTCACGCCAGTAGATCTTCTTCAGGCCGGTCCGGGTCTCGAACCCGTCACGGCCGGTACGGACCGGGACCGGGCCGTAGACCAGCTTGTTGCCGTCCTGGATCCAGCTCAGCTGGAGCGTGAGGTTGACGCAGGCGATGCGCCCCTTGTTCGTCGGGCACTTGCCGTCCTTGTTGGGGTTGTTCCCGACGGCCTTCTGCTTGTTCATCAGGTCCATCACGCCCCAGGTGACGGGACCCGCGTACCCGACGGCGGGCGTGATGCCGTGCTTGTTCTGGAACGCCTGGATCGCCTTGCAGTCGGCGGTGGACTGCTTGCCGTCGACCGGCCGCCCGAGGAACTTCTCCACCTGCTTCTGGTACGGCCCGGCCTGCGTGGTGCAGCTCGCCGCCTGCGCCGGAGCGGAGGTGAGGGCGAGTGTGAGCGGCGCCACGAGCCCGGTGACACCGAGCACGACGGCACTTCGTCTACGTATATCCCCCATATGACGTCTGTCTCCTTTTCCTGTCCCGTGGTCTCGTCGTACTGGACCGACCGAGACACGGCATTGGTTGTAACCCTGGTCAGGCTGTGACGAAACGGTTAACTTCGCCGTCGCGGCCGCCGCTGCCGGCACCGGTCCACTTACCCGGAAGTGGACCGCGCCACATCGTCGTGGCCGACCTAGTCTGCGGTTCATGCACCCCGCACTCGCCGACGATCTCGCGCGGCTTCCCGAACTTCTCCAGTCCGCCCGCGACGAGGCCGCCCGTGCGGCGGCCGGGTCGGCCGAGCGGCCGGTGGCCGCGCTCGGGCCCGCACCCGCACGGGCACCGCTGCCCGAGCAGGGGAAGGGCGGTGCCGGCGCGCTGGCCCGGTTCACCGAGCGATGGGCGCCGGGAATGTCCGCCTCGGCCGGGCCACGCTACCTCGGTTTCGTCACCGGCGGTGTGACGCCCGCCTCCCTCACCGGCGACTGGCTGACCTCGGCCTACGACCAGAACCTCTCCGGGGACGTCGGTTCCTGGGGTGCCGCCCTGGAGCGCGAGACCGTGGGATGGCTGGCCGAGCTGTTCGGACTCGGCGCGGCACACAGCGGGGCCTTTGTGACCGGGGCCACGATGTCGAACACGGTCGGCCTGGCGATCGCCCGGGAGTGGCTCGGCGAGCGGCTCGGGGTGGACGTCTCGCGGGCGGGGGCCGCGGCGCTGGGCCCGGTCGACGTGCTCTCCGGCAGCCCGCACTCCAGCGTGGGCAAGGCGCTGTCGATGCTCGGGATCGGGCGGGACCGGCTGCGCGCGGTGCCGTTGCTGCCCGGCAACCGGGAGGCGGTGGACGTGACCGCGCTGGACGCGGCGCTGGCCGGGCTGGACGGGCGGCCCGCGATCGTCGTCGCCAACGCCGGGACGGTCAACACCGTCGACTTCGACGACCTGCGGGCGATCGCCGCGCTGAAGGAGCGGTACGACTTCTGGCTGCACGTGGACGCCGCGTTCGGCGCCTTCGCCGCCCTCTCCCCCGCCCACGCCCCGCTCGTCGACGGTCTCGACGCGGCCGACTCGGTCTGTGTGGACCTCCACAAGTGGCTCAACGTCCCCTACGACGCGGCCGTCCAGTTCACCCGCCGCCGCGACCTCCAGGTGGCCGTCTTCCAGAACGAGTCCCCGTACCTGGGCCCGCCCGCCGGCACCCCGGACTTCCTGCACCTCACCCCGGAGAACTCCCGCCGGATGCGGGCGCTGCCCGCCTGGTTCGCGCTGACCGCGTACGGCCGGGACGGGCACCGCGAGATCGTCGAGCGCAACGTCGCCGAGGCCCGCCGGCTCGGCTCCGGCATCGAGGAGTCGCCCGCCCTGCACCTGCTCGCCCCGGTCCGGCTCAACGTGGTCTGCTTCACCCTCGCCGAGCAGCCCACGCAGGAGCGGGTGGCCGCCCTGGCCCGGGCGGTCGCCGCGTCCGGGGAGGCGTTCCTGACACCGACGGTGTACGGCGGGGTGCCGGCGCTGCGGGCGGCGTTCAGCAACTGGCGGACCACCGGGGACGACACCCGGCGGGTGCTCGCCGTGCTCGCGGCCGCCTCAGCCGCTCTGTGACCCGCGCCGGGCCTCCCGGTGCGGGCGGAGCGCCGCGTGGAACCCGCTGTTGACGGCGGTGAGCCCGCCGTCGACGCGGAGGGTGGTGCCGGTGATCCAGGCGGCGTCGCGGGAGGCGAGGAAGGCGACGGCCGCGGCGACGTCCTCCGGTTCGCCGACCCGGCCGAGCGGGTACAGCGGCCGGAGGGCGGCGAGTTCGTCCTCCCGGTCCGCCCAGGCCGAGGTGCGGACCGTGCCGGGCTCCACCAGGTTGACCCGCACCCCGCGCGCGGCCGCGTGCCCGGCGAGGGTGCGGGTGAGCGAGACGAGCCCGGCCTTGGCGGCGCTGTAGGCGTGGTTGCCGAAGTCGGCCTCGGCGTTGACGGAGCCGATGCTCACGATCGCGCCCCGGCCGGAGGCGGCCAGGTGCGGAAGGGCGGCGCGGCAGCAGCGGTGGACGCCGGTGAGCGTGATGTCGAGGTCCAACTCCCAGCCGTCGTCCGGCTGGTCCTCGAAGAGGGGGACGTCCGGGGTGCAGTGCGCGGCGCAGTTCACCAGGACGTCGAGCCCGCCGAAGGCGCCGACGGCGTGCTCGACGGCGGCCTCCACGGCTTCCCGGTCGGCTACGTCGCAGGCGAACGCCGTGACCGCCAGCCCCTGTTCGCGCAGCGCGGCCGCCGTCCGCTCCGCCTCGGGGAGGTCCCGGTCGGCCGCCAGCACCCGTGCGCCCTCCTCGGCGAGCCGGCGGGCGACGGCCGCGCCGATGCCGCGGGCGGCGCCCGTGACGAGAACTCCGTGTCCGGCAAAGCGATCGAGTCCGGTCATGACGACGACCGTACGGGCCGGACGATCAACAGGACAGATAGCGTGCGCACATGTCCTCGTTCTTGCAGCAACTCCCGGCCCTCATGGGCGTCGTGATCGGCGCGCTCGGCTCGTATCTCGCGGTGGTGCGCGGTGACCGGGCGCGGTTCCGGCGGGAGCAGGAGGTGCGCTGGGAGGAGCGGCGGCTGGCGGTGTACAGCGACTACGCGCGGGCGCTGAAGAAGTCGGTGAACCTCACCTACCGCGTCGCCGCTCATCTCGGCAACGACCCGCATCCGCACCCGATCTCCCCGGCCGAGGCCGAGCCGCAGCTGGCGGCGGCCACCGACGGCCGTGATCCGGCCGGGGAGGCGCTGATCATGCTGGGCAGCCGGGAGGTGGTGGAGCAGGCGCGGGAGTGGGTGACCACGGTGATGGACATGGAGCGGTTCATGCGCGCCGGGACGGTCGACCCGGACGCCTGGCAGGACCTGCTGGCACGGCAGCGGGCCTGCCGGGAGCGCTACTACACCGCCGTACGCCAGGATCTCGCGCTGCCCCCGGGGCACCCGGCGCTCTGGTCGACCCGGCCCGTGTCCGACGGCTGAGGGGCGTGCCGGTTCCGCGGAAGCCGCGGGCGGGCCTTCCGCGGAAGCCGACATCACACGTGGGTCAGTGTCCCCGGGCGATCCACTCCGCCAGATGGGGTGCCTCGGCACCGATGGTGGTCGGGTCGCCGTGGCCGGTGAGGACCTTCGTCTCGGGCGGGAGGGTGAGCAGCTTGTCCCGGATGGAGTCGATGATCGTCGGGAAGTGCGAGTAGGACCGTCCGGTCGCGCCGGGGCCGCCCTGGAAGAGGGTGTCGCCGGTGAAGACGACACCCAGGCCGGGGTCGTGGAGGCAGACGGCGCCGGGCGCGTGGCCGGGCGTGTGCAGGACGGTGAGGTCGGCGCCCGCGGCCTCGATGACCAGTCCGTCGGACAGGTGGTTGTCGGGGTCGCGGTCGGGGTGGGTGAGCTTCCACAGCGGCAGGTCGTCGGGGTGCAGCCAGATCTTGGCGCCGGTGAGGTCCGCGAGGGCGGGCGCGGCGTCGATGTGGTCGTTGTGGGCGTGCGTGCAAACGATCGCCTTCAGGACGCGGTCGTCGACCGCCGCGGCGATGGCCTCGGCGTCGTGTGCGGCGTCGATGACGATCACCTCGCGTTCGTCGCCGACGATCCAGACGTTGTTCTCGACGTCCCAGGTGCCGCCGTCGAGGGTGAACTGCCCCGAGGTGACGAGGCGTTCGATGCGCGTGGTCATCAGAGCACCACCACCGAACGCAGCACGTCGCCGCCGTGCATCCGCTCGAAGGCCTTCTCCACCTCGTCGAGCTGGATGGTCTCGGTGACGAAGGCGTCCAGCGGCAGCCGCCCCTGCAGGTGCAGGTCGATCAGCATGGGGAAGTCCCGGGAGGGCAGGCAGTCGCCGTACCAGCTGGACTTGAGCGCGCCGCCACGGCCGAAGACGTCGAGCAGCGGGAGTTCGAGCTTCATCTCGGGGGTGGGCACGCCGACCAGGACGACGGTGCCGGCGAGGTCGCGGGCGTAGAAGGCCTGCCGGTAGGTCTCCGGGCGGCCGACTGCCTCGATGACGACGTCGGCGCCGAAGCCGCCGGTCAGCTCGCGGATGGCCTCGACGGGGTCGCTCTCGCGCGAGTTGATGCTGTGGGTGGCGCCCAGGGCGCGGGCCTTCTCCAGCTTCCGGTCGTCGATGTCGACGGCGATGATCTTCGCGGCGCCCGCGAGGCGGGACCCGGCGATCGCCGCGTCGCCGACCCCGCCGCAGCCGATCACAGCGACCGAGTCGCCCCGGCCGACGTTGCCGGTGTTGATCGCGGCGCCGATGCCCGCCATCACCCCGCAGCCGAGCAGCCCGGCGACCGCCGGGGAGACGGCCGGGTCGACCTTGGTGCACTGCCCGGCGGCGACCAGGGTCTTGTCGGCGAAGGCTCCGATGCCGAGCGCGGGGGAGAGCTCCTGCCCGGTCGAGGCGAGGGTCATCCTCTGCTTCGCGTTGTGCGTGTTGAAGCAGTACCAGGGCCGACCGCGCAGGCAGGCCCGGCAGTTCCCGCACACCGCACGCCAGTTGAGGATCACGAAGTCACCGGGCGCGACGTCCGTGACGCCCTCGCCGACCGACTCCACCACCCCGGCGGCCTCGTGGCCGAGCAGGAAGGGGAACTCGTCGTTGATCCCGCCCTGTTTGTAGTGCAGGTCGGTGTGACAGACCCCGCAGGCCTGCACCTGTACGACGGCTTCGCCCGGCCCCGGGTCCGGCACCACGATCGTCTCGACCCGCACGGGCTCGTCCCTGCCCGGTGCGATCACGCCGCGTACTTCCTGCGCCATGGACCTGCCCTTTCGTCGCTCTGCTGACGTGCTGCCCTCCGACCCTACGCGGGAACGATCAGCGACGGCACGCATCGCTCGTCGCGGATCTTCCCCTGCGGCCGCCGTCCGTGTCGGCCGCCACCTCCCTCACATACCCCCGGGGGTACCTCTGCTACGGTGGTCCATATACCCCCGGGGGTAATTTCCGGGGAACGAGGAGAGGAGTGTGCCGCCATGTCCTTCGTCGACACCATCGAGGTGCCCGGACTGGGCAACCGCGGCTATCTGGCGGGCGGGGCGCACGGCGCCGTCGCGGTCGATCCGCCCCGGGACGTGGACCGGGTGCTGGCGGCCGTCGCCCGGCGCGGGGTGCGGCTCACGCAGGTCGTGGAGACGCATGTGCACAACGACTACGTCTCCGGCGGCCTCGAACTGGCCCGGCTGACCGGCGCCGCGTACGTGGTGCCGGCCGGGGCACGGGTGGCGTACGAGAGGGTGCCGGTGGCCGACGGGGACGTGCTGGAGATCGAGGCGGGCCTCGCGCTGCGCGCGCTGGCCACCCCCGGGCACACCCCTCACCACACGTCGTACGTCCTGGAGGAGACCGGGCGCGCGGTGGCCGTCTTCACCGGCGGCTCGCTGCTGATCGGCACGGTCGGCAGGCCCGACCTGGTGGAGCCCCGGCTCACCGGCGAGCTGGCCCGGGCGCAGCACGCCTCGGCGCACCGGCTGGCCGCCGAGCTGCCGGACGGGACGGCTGTGCTGCCGACCCACGGCTTCGGCAGCTTCTGCTCGGCCGGGGACGCCTCCGGCTCCGCCACCACCATCGGCCGGGAGCGCGCGGTGAACGAGGCGCTGGTCAAGGACGTCGACACGTTCGTCGCCGAGCTGCTGGCCGGGCTCGACGACGTCCCGGCGTACTACGCCCACATGGGCCCGCTGAACTCCGGGGGCCCGGCCCCCGTCGACCTCACGCCGCCGCGCCGGGCGGACGCGGCACAGATCGCGGCGCGGCTGGCCGCCGGGGAGTGGGTGGTGGACCTGCGCAACCGGGTGGCGTTCGCCGAGGGCCATGTCCCGGGCGCGCTGAACTTCGAGGCCGACGGACAGCTCGCCACCTATCTGGCCTGGCTGCTGCCCTGGGGCAGGCCGGTCACGCTGCTCGCCGAGTCGGCCGCGCAGCTCGCCGCCGCCCAGCGGGAACTGACCCGCGTCGGCATCGACCGCCCGGCCGCGGCCGCCACCGGCACCCCCGGGGCCTGGCTGCGTCCGGGCGAACAGCCCCGTTCCTTCCCGCGGGCCACGTTCACGGAGCTGGCGGCGCACGGGACGCGCGACGTCGTCGTCCTGGACGTGCGCCGGAACACGGAACGGGCCGGCGGCCACATTCGGGGCTCCCTCCACATACCCCTGCACCAGCTGCGGGAACGGCTCGGCGAGATACCCGGCGGCACAGTGTGGGTGCACTGCGCGGGCGGTATGCGGGCGGCCGTCGCCGCCTCGCTCCTCGACGCGGCCGGGCGTTCGGTGGTCGCCGTCGACGACGGGTTCGCGGCGGCGCGCGCGGCCGGGGCGGGTATCTGCAACCAATCTCCGTGCCCACCTCACCCCCGTCCATCGGGGGTGGCGGGTTGTGCGAGCTAAGCGCGC